>JBLFZF010000142.1:0-6635 GCA_047610145.1 Salibacteraceae bacterium
TAAAAAAATATCGTGTAGCTACGGCTATGCTCAATTTTTTTGCCTCGGTCAGCACAAAATCTACTGCGTCTAAATCAGAACCTTATTAATCTCTGGCTCCTAAAGTAAACTCAATTAAATCTGTATCCGCATAAGTACCGTACGAACTACTTAAACATCCTTTGAGTGCGTGACGAATTCCCTGCTTTTGGCAGCTGGCAGTTGGCTGTTAGCTTCCCTCGAACGCGCCTTTTAACGCGTCTGAGCGAAGCTAACTGCCAGTAGCTAACTGCTAACTGCCAAAACTTGGATTCCGGAAATATGTCACGCACTCACATCCTTTTGTACCATCGGAACATAGTATTAAGAACAAAATCGATTGGTCTGAAGGGTCACTCATTCCTGCGTGTACACAATATTCTATTAAAGTGCAATCATCAATACGATATGACTTTTTATTATTTCTCCGGATAATCTTATTTTTCGTAAAAATAAATTCTTCATCATATCCGCGTTCCTTTGCTGATTCAATATCTTCTAAAAGAGTTCTACTATTTGATAGTATCTTAATTTTTGATTTATATCCAAGAAATAAAACCTTCTAAAAATACCCGCTAAATAAATTCACACCTTACCTTATAAAGAAACCAAATAATAACCCAAGCCAAACAACGCACTCACCCCAATCCAAATCATCATATTCACCTTGAATCGGTACATCGCAATAAATGAGATGGCGATCCAACCAAGCGTTACATAATCAATTCTAGCTAAGGTCAGCTCCTTAGGAAATACAATCGCTTTTCCCAGGTAAATAGTTAAGTTGAGTATCACCCCGACTACCGCCGCGGTAACCAATGTCAATGCTTGCTTGACCTTTTCGTTTTCTCTCGTTTTCTCAATGATGGGTGCTCCGGCAAATATGAAAAAGAAACAGGGTACAAATGTGAAAAAAGTAGTAACGACTAAACCCATTCCTCCCATTAAAATAGAACCATCGAATTGGTTAAAACCTGCCATAAAGCCTACAAACACCAAGACCATCACCAAAGGCCCTGGAGTCGTTTCACCCAATGCCAAACCGTCTATCATTTGGAGTTCGGTCAACCAATTTAGTTCTTCGACACTGACCTGAGCTACATAAGGTAATACCGCATAGGCTCCTCCAAAAGTAACCAAGGCAGCCTTTGTAAAAAATAAAGAAAGTTGTTTCCAAAAAGCAAAATCGCTAGTCAAAAAATAGAATAAACCAAAAGGGATTATCCAAATCAATATGGTCGTAAATAATTGTTTAAGTAATCGGCCTATCTTAAAACCGGCATCTGGTAGGAAGTGATTTCGGTTAATAAAATATTCTTCTTCATCTTTCGCCAATTGTTCTTTCGCCGTCGATGTTTCTTTGAAAAGCTGAGGGAAAATTCTGCGGGTAATAAATGCAAGTATTAATGCACCAATAATGATATAGGGAAAAGGAATATTAAAAAAGAATATACAGACGAATGCTCCTATCGCAACCATAAAATGAAAAATGGTATGCAATGATTTCTTTCCTATTTTAAAAAGTGCCAAAATAACAATTGCCATTACAGCAGGCTTTAGTCCATTGAACATAGCGTAGACCCAAGGAATATTTCCAAAAGTAGTGTATAGACTAGTGAGCACGAGTAGAATAAACATGGAAGGTAGCACAAACAAAATACCGGCAACTAAGCCTCCCTTCGTTCCGTGAAGTAACCACCCTGTATAGGTTGCCAACTGTTGCGCTTCAGGACCTGGCAGCAACATGGTGTAATTAAGCGCATGTAGAAAACGGCCTTCGGAAATCCATTTCTTTTTCTCCACTAAAAATTCATGCATGATCGCAATTTGCCCGGCGGGGCCACCAAAACTAATAAACCCCAATTTCAACCAAAACCAAAATGCTTCTTTAAAGGAAGGTTTTTGTTTTGTAGATTTTAATGTTTCTTGATTTAATCCCTCTTGCTTTTTTTCTCGTTTCATTTACTTAAAATATTGAATTTGTTCAATTTTAATTTCTAGATCTAAAGAAGTTATGGTTGGATAAACGCTATAGCGAGCGAATCAAAGCTATTATCGTTTTAGTGTTTATTGGATACCTTTTTTCTTTCTTTCCTTTTTTGAAAATAATTTTTTGAAACATTGAGCGCTCTTAATTCATTTTTTTTCTTGAAAGAATGGCCTTCCATTCTTATCAGTATATTTTTAAGGGTTTTAATTGCATCATTAATATAGGGCCCTTTATTGAGCATGACACATTCTGCTTGTGCCCCTTGAGCAGCGTCACTTATTTCGGCTCTTGTTGGCATCCCTGTTTTAGCAAGGTTTTCAAGTACTTGAGTAGCCCAAATGACTGGAATATGGGCGGCTTCACATAACCATAATATTTGATTTTGGACTTCTGAAATTCGCTCGAATCCAATCTCTACTGCCAAATCGCCCCTCGCTATCATCACACCTATTTTGTTCCTTTTCATGCCCTCGAATAAAATTTCTGGTAAATTTTCGAATGCTTCTTGATTTTCAATTTTAAAAACGACTCCAATATTTTCTGCATTATTTTTAGTAAGTTCCCCATATAACTTCTTTACATCAGCGCCTGTTCTGACAAAAGAGTATCCCACAATATCAGCATGCTTACAGATGAAAGGCAAGCAGTCTATATCCTTTTCTGTTAATGCGGGTAAATTGAGTACAGTACCCGGAAGGTTAATCCCTTTATGTGAGGATAGTTTCGATTTATAACAATCTGTAATTAATAATTCTAGGTCATCCTCATTTTTAGAAATAACTTTAGATTTTATCATTCCATCATCGAATAGAATCACATCGCCAACTTTCGCATCATCTATAATCTCGCTCAACAAAACCCCAATTTCTGCTTTTTCAAGCTGCTCGTTAAATTCTCCGAATTTCGATTTTTTACCTAAAGTATCTCTTTTAGTCAAAATAATATGCTCCCCCATTCTAATAGGTATTCCATTTTTTATTTTACCTTTTTTACTACGAATTTTAATAGTAGCTGTTCTAATTTTAGGACCAGACAAGTCCATGTAAATTTTTATTTCTTTCTGAGTTTCTTTTTTAACTTCATGAATGATATTTACCATTTTACCCCAGATGTCTAAATCCCCATGGCTCAGATTAATTCTTGCTATTTCCATTCCGCTCAAAACCATACCTCTGATTATCTCTTTATCTTCAGCAGCCTCATTTGGCAGCGTAACCATTATTTCTGTAAAATGCTTTTTTCGGGTTTCATTAAATAAGCTATTCGCATGCTTCTTTAATAATTTCTTACTTTTTTTGTAGCCAACTATTTCGATATCTGTTTTTATGCTAAAACCTGTATTTTGAATCAGACTTAAATTCTTGACTACATTATAAAGGTTGCTGAACACATACCCTTCTGCTGTCCTCATAGAGGAAATTCCTAAGTCAGAAAGCGTATCATGATACTTCCTTAAATCAAAACTTCTTAACATCAGATACCTGTACAAGTTTTTTGCACTCAACTGGTAATCTTTATGTACTTCCGAAAGTGCTATATTTATAGCCTTTTCTTTTTTAATCATACTTTGTAGAATATCGGAAAGCTCTTTATTAATTCTATTTATTTTCATATTTATTTTTATTACACCCAACTATACAAGACCCTCTATTATTTTCTAATTTTTTCTTTTAAATAAATATCGCTAATGGGCCTTGGAAACGCGTTATTCAATAAAGGCTAAAAATTGATCGTCGATACAATTTCCAGCCTTTAGGAATTCAAGATCAATAACTGCCCGGTTTGAGTAAAACGATTAGAGCTCTCTCTCATCTCTTAATATTGGACATGTTTTACTTTAGCCATTCTACTTTTCCATTGTCCATATCGTAGACCGCACCTACTATTTTTATTTCTCCATTATCTTCCATCTCTTTTAAAACAGGACTGTTTATTCTAATTTGGCCTAGGGTGTTTTTCACGTTGCTCTCATATACCATATGTACAAATTCTTGATTTTTAGAATTCCGTCCTCCTTCATATTCTACCATTTCAATAGCAGGTCTTATTTTTTGAAGCATTGGGGTCGCACCATCTACCGTGCTGAACAGTTACAATTTTTATAGTAATCATTTTCCCAGATCGCTACTTTGGAAATAACCAAAAGTGGGAATTGCAATCAATACGCTTAATTAAAGTTTCTTTATTTCTAGCATTTAAAATCTAATTTTAAATCCATAATCCTGGTGTTTAGCATCTTGCGCTAGCAGGTTGAACTTATTGCCGTGTACATCTAAATACTGTAAATGTTTTAATCCCTTTAATTCCTCTGGTAATTGGTTGAATTGGTTGTTGTTGAGATACAACGACTTTAAATGACTTAGTTTATAGATACCTCTGGGCAATGAACTCAAGCCATCGTTTTCAATGTGAAGTGATCTTAGATTTGGCAGTCCACTTAGAATAGAGATATTCGCTGGAAAGTTTAAGTATTGATCATCATTTAAAAACAGCTCCTCCAAATTGGTTAAATTACTAAACGTTGATGGTAACATTTCAAAATCATTCCCACTCAAATCAAGCACTTTAAGCGTCTTTATATAACCAACACCTCTTGGTATTTCTTTAAGGTGGTTGTTATTAAGATATAATGCCTCTAAATGACTTAGCCTGTTCATATTATCAGGCAAAGATTTCAAGTTATCGTTTTCAATGTGAAGTGATCTTAGATTTGTTAGTGTGCTGAGAATAGGGATATTCGCTTCAAAGTTTAAGTATTTATCATCATTTAAAAATAGCTCTTGCAGGTTAGTTAAATTACTAAACGTTGATGGTAACACTGCAAAATCATTCCCACTTAAATCAAGTAGTAAAAGATTTTTTAAATAACCAACACCTGCTGGTATTTCTTTAAGGTGGTTGTTGTTAAGATACAATGACTCCAAATGACTTAGCGTATTGATATTATCAGGCAAAGATTTCAAACCATCGTTTTCAATGTGAAGTGATTTTAAATTTGGAAGTGTACTTAGAATTGCAATGTTTTTTTCAAACTTCAAGTATTTATCATCATTTAAAAATAGCTCTTGCAGATTAGTTAAATTACTAAACGTTGATGGTAACACTGCAAAATCATTCCCACTCAAGTCAAGTACCTTAAGGTTTTTCAGATAACCAATCCCTGCTGGTATTTCCTTAAGGTGGTCATCTTTTAAAGTTAAATACTGAAGGTTGGTAAATTTAGACCAAATCGTATCTGAGGTTTGCACCTTTTGGTTACTCAAATTAAGCCTATAAACATTCTCAGGATCCTTTAGGGCTTCGTCTAAACTAATGAATTCTTTGTTTAACTGAATTGAATCTACAGTAGATTGAGCTTCTGCGCTTGTGAAGAAAAACACGAAGACAAACAAAAGGGCTGATGAATATTTTATCATGATTATAAATTAAAGTGATATGATTTATAAAGAATTAAATTTCTTTTTAAAAACAGCCTATATCTTATTTTGTAGTCTGTTTTATTTTATTTACTCGAACTAAATGGTCATTCAGATTCAAGCTACTAATTATTAAACAATTGGTTTCACCCTTTGTTCTGGACATTTTTAAAATGCCACTAATTACTTTCTAATCGTTTCTTTTAAATAAACAAACGCTTCTTTTATATTTGGAAACAAATGTTCTTCGGCCACTAGATCAGGGATAATATCAATCGATCGTAGTTTATCCATGGGCTGCTCTTGAAGATTGACCAACAATACTTGCACGCCTCGCTGCTCTAGATCGAATACGATATCTTCTAAAGTATAAAGACCCGATTGATCGATTAGTGGAACTTGATCCATTCGGATAATTAAAGCTTTGATCTTTTTATTCATACCTGCAACTTGGTTTTTGAGGTGAGTCGTAAATCCAAAAAACAAAGGTCCTTTCAAATGCTTGATTAAAACTTTATCTTTATATTCCTCATAGAAAGGCAATTCATCTTGCCATGGTTTTTCATCCTCTAGATTCTCTACCAATTCCATGGTGATGCCTTTTTCACCGATGTCACTCGCCTTCTTCATAAATAAAATACAGGCCAGAGCAACACCAAGTCCAACCGCTTGGATCAAACTACCAAAAGTGGTAATTAATAAAACCAGAATTAAAACGACGGCATCGGCTCTTGGTACTCGAAGTAAATGTTTTAAGCCTTTTGTATCAATAATTTTAAAGCCAATAGGAATAAGTAATCCGGCCAAAACGGATAATGGAATATACGCTGCCAATGAACCCAAACCTAAAAGGACAGCTAGTAGAACCAACCCATGAATCGCTCCTGAAATCCGTGTTCTTCCTCCAGCATTAATATTGACGACGGTGCCTTTCGTTGCTCCCGCTCCAGGGATCCCTCCAATAACAGCTGCAAGCATATTACCGATCCCTTGTCCAATTAATTCGCGATTACTATTGTGCCTCGTCTTCGTCATATTGTCTGCAATGACCGAAGTCAATAAGGAATCAATACTCCCAAGAACGGCGAGTACGGCGGCGTACTCAAATATCAAGGCGTAAGCTTCTGTCGGTATATTACTAAACATTTTTCCAATCTGTAAAGACGGAATTCCCGATGGGATTTCTCCAATAATTGGCACCTCCCAACCCA
>JBLFZF010000143.1:0-6633 GCA_047610145.1 Salibacteraceae bacterium
ATGAGGGACACTACGATTTAATTATTGTTCCCGGGCTAGCATTTGATAATCAGAATTTCCGTGTAGGGTATGGTGGTGGTTATTACGATGGTTTTTTAGCGAATCAAAATGAGGCTTTAAAAGTGGGTGTGTTTTATGGTTTTCAAGAAGTAGAAAGTGTACCAACAGAATCGCATGATTTGGTTTTGGATTCGATTATTACACCTAACTAATGGCAAATGCATAGACAATGACAGGAAAAAAACTAAATTTTTATTTTATATAAAACGTGATTCGAAGGTGGCCTTTTTGGTCAGTGGTAGTGATCTGTTGCTTGGAACTGCGTTCCCGGAGGGAAAGGAGCATGGAAAGCTTAAGGATCACAGTCGCTTGCGAACCACCTTCCAAAAAGCGCGCTTTCTTTTGGTTCGTTTTCTTTGGGCAAAATATGCGAAGCAAGTTTAAGTGCATCACGGTAGTGATAAGACAAAGAAAATGAATGAAGCGTTATTTTATTGTTACCTGTATTAAATAAAGATTGGCCCTTTCGAGCAATAACCAATCGAGTTGGGTCATTTACACCCCTTAGAAATCCCATCCAATACCGCACCAGTAGGACAGGCAATCCGACACCAAATAAATGGGTAGCGTAGGTTGATGGCTACAATAGCTATTGAGATAGCAAACCATATGGAGTTAAACTCCATTCCGAATAAATCAGGAAAGACTTCGTAATTACCCCAAGAACGAATCCCTAATAAGATTCCAGTTAATAAAACGACAGTGAGTGCATTTCTAATATGAGAAACCACTTTATTACTTAAGAAGAACTTTGCTGTAAATCGCTTTTTTGATAATTGTAAAGCAAGACGCTGAGCATGACCAAACGGACAAACATAGGAACAGTATATATTATGACCCCAAATAGCACCTAAGAGGCTAAAAAGCGCATAAAACGCTATCAAAGGAGAAAGAGCAGTACCTAAGAATGGATGAATAAAACTCACATACGTAAAGGAGCTATTCATAAAGAATCCGATGTATACAACACTCACAATACTCAGAACACGAATATCTCTTTTGCTCTTTTTGTATTTTTTCTGAATTCCGTAAAAGAAGAGTAAGCTAATAAGTAAAATGTGAACAATCCACGTAAAAGTGTTTAATGCGACTACTTCAAATGAAGTCACCAATAAATCAGTATCTAGGGTTTCCGTGAAATCGTTCTCTAGTAATCGGGTTATTTCTGAAGTGGTTTGGGCTATCGATACGGTAGTTAAAGTAGCGCCAGAAACGGCATCTATTTGATGCTCGTTTTCTAGGGGTAATCCAACGAAAGAATTATAGAATCCAGACTTTCTAATTTTGGTTAAATAGCTTTCCGTTTCTTTGGACGATATATGCTGCACCTGTTCGATTTTACCGTCTTGGGTTATTAGTATCCCCACATTAATAGGCCCAGCGTACCCTTTAATATGGTTTATTTTAGGTGCGCTCTCCAAATAATAAAAAAGCTTCCCTTTTGATTTTATTTGAAGGTAGAGGAGGTGTTCATTTGACTTAGGTGTCATTTCTAATTTGCCATCCAATATTTGTTGCGCGTGTTTTTTTAAGACTTCGGCATGGGCTGCAGAAAATTGAACTTCTTCCTCCTCAAACGAAATGAGTGTAGAAGTATGAGCTTCTGAATCATTTGATTTGTTTAGCAGTTGCCATCCCTCCCCATGGGTTTCAATTTCTCCAATTTCGCCATTGGTTTTTGGAACCTGCTTTTCACCGACTAACTTGGGGATAGCGTAGGGCGTTTCTTCCATATCTAATTGGCCTAAGACTTCGGTAAATTGAAGCGGCCCTTTAACCCAGAAGAACAAAAAAAATGCACCAACTACCAAAGTAGCCAGTGCTTTTTTTAATGGTATTTTGTTGATTGGATTCACTAAAGCTGTTCTGCGGTTTTAATAGCGATATCCGTCACCCATTCGTTCAATGGAGCATCTGGTAAAATAGCATCTTGTATGTATTTTACATTGCCATCTATACTAATCGCATCTACTGCGTTTTGAATTATTTCTTTTTGAAAGTAGGGATCGTTCGCAATTAAAACGGGGATTACAATTACGTTGTCGTTTAACTCCTGAAGTTTCAGTATCCCATTTTTGGTAGGTTCTTGAGAGTAATGCACCAAATGGCCACACCAGGCATAGGCAATGTCTTTATGACCGGTTTTGATTTTCAGGTATTTCCCAATCTCTTCTACCATTTCTTCCCATTGCTGGTTGTATTGTTGATCGCCATACGCTACTAAAAGTACGCCTTCATTATCTGCATCTTCGCTCAACGCCAATACGCGTCTTTCAATGTTCTTTTTAAGGATGGAGGAATAATCTAAAGGGGGAGCAATAGTCACTTTGGCTTTTGATCGGTATACCTCAATTTCTTCTTTCTTGAGTTGTTCTTTAATTTTTGGATCTGAACTCAGGCCTACAATTACAGGAATGTCGTGGGAGTAATGAGAACTTACCGTTAAGAAAACCGGAATAACAACCACTTCGTCATAGCCTTCTTCATCATACTCTTTCATGCGGGTAGCTATGGATGGTTCGGTATACTCCATAAAAGCCGTTTTCACATCCGAAATCTTTTCGTTTGCTAATAGTGCTGGTTCTACGTGTTTCTCAATATCCAGTAGTTGATTTCTCCAAGACTCCGCTACAGAACCATGGTTGACGATAAGAATGCCGATTTTCTTACCTTTTTTGGTTGGGTTTGTTGGTGTGTCGTTTGTTCCGCAACTTGCTACTGTGAAAGCGCATAGAAGGATATATATGATTCTGTTCATGTCTTATTTAGATTGGTTTTAAATAAGGACAAAAGTGTGACAGTTGTAAAAGGGTGACAATACCTAAAAGTGGGTAAAAAAAGAGTCCATTCGTTAAACGAATGGACTCTTAGTAAATTGAAATCCTAAATATTGATTTAATGGGAAATCACTATTTTTTCTGAAGAGATTTGTTCATTTATTTTCACAAATACAATATACATTCCAGCAGAAACTGAAGTAATTGGGATTTGAATATTTGATTGAGAATAACTATTTTTTGGTACAATCGTTTTTCCTGATAAATCTGTTATCCAAATTTCGGTTGGTTCTTCCCTATCCTGTATGTTAACAAGAATGAAATCATTCGCTGGATTTGGGGAGATTTGCAACTTAATTTCGGGTGTTGTTTTTGATTCTGAAGCGTTTGAACTTTCCTTTTTATTGTAATACGGTGTAAATGTTTCGCAAAAACCGTTTATATATTCATTATTAACAGGTTGGTGCAGTTCAGCGCAACCAGAATAAATTTCATATGGATCAACTCTAAGGGTAACACCCGCTTGTAATTCAACATAACTATTAACATTGATTTGGGTCCCTGAGACAATATCACTTTGACCAACAATGGTTAAATACTGGGATGAATTACCTTGTAGGTTAACTTCGTAAAGGCCAAAGTAATTTCCTGATGGATAGACATTTGGCGAAGACATATTTAAATAGTAATCTACATCATCAAACATATTGCCCCAAGTTGGGTCAGATGAATTGGGTAAACCTTCTACGTGATAGCTGTAATTAGCAAAATTATTTCCAACTAAATCTTGTACATAATCTATTGGTATTTCAGAATCAAGAATTAAATCACACATTGGTGTTTCACTAGGTGTTACATTTTTTGGTGTAGCTACATTATAGGTGGCAATAAAAATCACAGGCTCGCCTTTACCATCTTTGCGATTTAAAACAGCCCGAACTCTAAAAGATATTTCTGGTTCATTAACACCTCCAAAGTCTGGTTTACCATTATTATTCCATTCGTATGCACGGTTAATGAATACTCTAAATTGATTGTTTTTCATACAGGACAATGAAGTATATGGCGTTTTGAATGTTAATGAATCTAACCAATCATTATCTGCTATTTCCCATCTATTTATTTCTATTCCTTGATCATAAAGTGATTTCTCATAATTGTTAAAGTCAATGGGTTTAGTGGTAGCTGGGCCTACCGGAAAATGAATGACAGATGATTGGCCATTTATATAAATATTTGAAACAAAATCATTTGATTGGACTACGGAACCATTACCCTTTGGGCCTCCAACTCTGTACAAGAATGCTCCTTCAATACTCTCAATTTCGAGATCAGAATGTGTATTAAAAGCATACTTTATATCACTTTTCAATCTGTATTGCCTTACTCTTGGGAGAGCGCTAATAGTGTTTGTACCGGTAGGTAGTAAACCAATGCTGGTAGGCCCACTTGATAAAAGCATGTTGTAATCTACATATTCCAATTGTGGTGCTTCCATTAAATTAATAATGCCTAGTGGATTATGGTATTTTGCCACGCCACTTGGGTCTAAGTTTTGGGCTCCATCAGATCCTGGGGTTAAAATTTGATGACTTACATAATCATTTGTTGTGGTTATAGTGCCAACAGCAGATGATGAAGGAACCATAGCTATGTTTGTACCAGCATGATCGTCAGACCCTCCTGCAACGAAATAGTCTAAAAGATTCATTACTCCTGAAATACCTTTTAACCAACTACTAGTAGTACCTAATATTCCGGCATTTATAATATTTTTTAATGTGCCACCCGAGGTTTGTATTTGTTTAGAATCGGTTTCAGAAACATCTATTAGCGTAAAACTATCTTTAATTAACTTAACTGATTTCTCACCATTTTCATAAGCCGAAAAAGTAGCTTTAAACCAATCACTGCCCGTTTGTGTATTTCCATTTTGCATTACCTGTGAATTGTTGATCGGTGTCTGATTAATTGTCATTTCAATATCTGACTCTTGAACTAAAGATGCCCTAAAGTTGAGATATGATTCATATGTACAAATACAAGGGTCGTAGATAATGGGGAAATCAGCAAATAACCAAAAATGTTGGTCAACAACATATTTGTTCGGTTTGACAAACTTAAGATTGTGATGCTGTTGGTTGAATTTATCCATGGCATCCATGGGTGTTTTGTAGGCAGATAAATATGCGTTACCCATTTTTACATTTGTAGTACTTACACCCCATTCTAGAAACATCATAGCTCTTTTAGCCTCTGCATCATCATTTATGAGTAGCATAAAAACCCTAAGGATGCCTTTATACTTATTGTATAACACAAATAGTGGATCATTAACGGCACTTACAGGTGATCCAAAATCATAATAGACTACTTCCCATCCATCTTCAGGATGAAAGTCTTTTAATAATGGAATTCCCGGAGTTACTAGGTTGGGTTGACCTTGAGGATAATAGAAAGGAGAACCAAAACTTACTTGTTGTGGCCCTGTGGGTATATAAACTTCTCCATTATTTAGTGCATTTAAACGCCAATCAAACCCTCCAGTTACATCTGGGTTTGTGGTAATAGTGTTAGGTTCACAAAATGGTTCTTGGCTAAATACCGTGGTAGTTATTCCCATTATTAGGAAGAATATTAGTATTAAGGATTTCATAATAATTAAGATTTTAATTAATTTGTTGACCAGTGTAGTTGAAAATCACCCATTTGCTATCAACTAGAAAGTGGTATTCAATGTTTATTTTTTTTGAATTAGGGTGGTAAATTGCAATAGAAGTTCCTAAATCACCTGCACCTGCAAGAATAAATCCATTATAAAAAAAACGAGTGCTTGATCGATTTGGAATGTTTCGTCCATCAGGTGGTATTGGCATTTGATAGTTATTCGGAAAATTTTCTAAGTAAGTTATTGGTGTCCTTTGATTGGCAAATCCAATACCATCCCAGTAAGACATGGTATCAATTGTTGTATTGAATATGATACCTGGTTCAGCATTACTACTCCCCTGATAATCGCCTAAATAAGGAACATCCCACCAATGGTGTACATGTAGTGTTTTATAATTTGTATCAATAATAGCATTTTCCCCCAAGCATGAGGCAACTGATTTTTTATAGGATATGCAACGTATTTCAATGTCTCCAAAAGGTGAATCAAAAAACAAATCAATATTATTTCCTTTACGAATTTTTGGGTCAGTACCAATTTTCCAATGTACACTATCTACATTTTCGTCTAGGATGGAGAAATAAATGGTATTGCCTTCAACCGTATTTTCAGTTTCTACATACTCACCAAGACCAAAGGTCATAATACGTTCTTCCATTTTAAAATTTGCAAAATCTTCGTTTACGCATAAACAAGGATCATAATTTGGACAACTTGGATCGCTTGGGTCATCACATTTACAACTTTGAATAAGTAGTAATGAACAACTAATTAGTAATGAAGAAGTGTAATTTTTAATATTCATAATGGAGAGTGTGATAACTAATGTGTTTTTTTAACAGAGAGTTAGAATTTGTCAATGGCTTGAAAGATAATTTATTAATCTTCCAACTTGGATACTTTAACTTGCAGGTCCAATATTAAAGCTTGCTGTTCGTTTATGGCTTCTAATAAAACAGGAATTAACATACCGTAATTTAATGGAGTCAATCTCCAATCAAAAAGTCCTTGATTTCCTGGATAATCAGGATTAGTGGTAATGGTGTTTGGTTCACAAAATGGTTCTTGGCTAATTAGCGTGGTGGTTATTCCCGTTATTAGGAAGAATATTAGTATTAAGGATTT
>JBLFZF010000144.1:0-6538 GCA_047610145.1 Salibacteraceae bacterium
TCTGAAATTTTTTCGTGAGTTTGGACAGCAAAAACAGTGTTTTTTACGTCTCCAAAAAAGTGAATCATTCTTTAAATGAATTTGAAGGCCTGCCCGACGGGTACAAGCGGGTTTTTAAAGGTGCAAAGATAACAATTTTGGCCTAATTACTAGCTTGAATTTGGGAAGCATTTTATTGGAATATCTTTTGCTAAATGGGCGGTGTCTAATACCTCTTCTACATTTGCTTTCTCATTGGCATTAGAATTTATAGTTAACACACCTCAAACCAAATCTTTATTATCGGTAACATGATGTTTCTTGTAGTCAGACCCATATTTACCGCCTTTTTTTAAACAAGATTCATCTTTATCTCCACTAGCGGCATAGTCTTTAGTAATTTAACTTCTTGCTCATCTTTTCTGTCTTTTTTAACTTTATGATTGGTTTTACGGTTGTATCTATAACACTAGCATCGATCATAGCAATTGTTTTACGATTATTTCATGGACTTCAGGTTGTCCATTGATTTCTTTAAATAAAGGTTCGTAGGCTTTTTTTGCGATCAGGACTCTAAACCCGTGCAACGGTCTTAACTTGATATTTAAAGCTTGATAAACTTTTAGATTTGCTAGAATTGGTTATTTTTGGCTAGGTAGTAAAAAACCTTATTTTAATTTAATCTAATCATTTATGAAGAAATTTACACTGCGTTTGCTTTTATTTATGCTCACTTTGTTAACTGGAAATATGATAGCTCAGAATCTATCAGAAAAGATTAACCAACAGCTTACGCAGCTTGTGGAGAACCACCAACTTATGGTGCAGGATATACAATGGGAGCTGTCTAGTGAGCATGTAAGTAGTGCTAGCTCGGTACATCATCTCTACTACAGCCAAATGGTAAACAATATTGAAGTGTACGGAACACAATCGAGTCTTCACGTTTTGACCAATGGAAAAATTCTTTCTAAAAGTAATAACTTTATAAAAAATGTTGTTGCAAAATTGAATGGGTCTGCAACTCCTTCATTGAATGCTATTCAGGCGGTACAAGCTGCAGCTAATCAATTAAACTATCAAGTAGAGCAACCACTAACTGTTTTGTCGCAAGAAAGCGGTGCGAATCAAGAGGTGCTAATTAGTGATGGAGGGATGTCTTTAAGTCCTATTCCTGCAAAACTGATGTATCAATTATATGGAAAAGAACAAATAAGTTTGGTTTGGGATATTTCGATACAAGAGAAAAGTCAACAAGATTGGTGGAATGTAAGGATTGATGCAAATACTGGAGCGATAGTAGATCAAAATAATTATATGGTTAGTTGTTCTCTTGATTCTAGTATTAGCAAAATAAGCGGATCTGCATTTATAGGCCCAAGGAATAAGAAGGTAGTGGATAATACGGTGTATGCTTCTAAAACAGTTGAAGCAGCTACATTGATAGGAAATTATAGAGTGTATGCAATGCCTATAGAGTCACCGTATAATGGCGATCGAGAATTGGTAGTGGACCCTGATAATGCAACTGCATCACCTTTTGGGTGGCATGATACAGATGGAATCGCTGGTGCCGAGTCTACTTTGACTACTGGGAATAATGTGGATGCACATAAAGGAACAGCTCGCCCTGATGGTACAGCGGCATTAATTTTTGATTTCCCGATAGATTTAACTCAAAATCCCGCTTCAAATACGGCTCCTTACATTACTAATTTATTTTACTTGAATAATATTCTTCATGATGTTTTGTATATGTATGGATTTGATGAAACATCAGGTAATTTTCAGGAAAACAACTATGGTAACGGTGGTGCTGGTTCGGATAGCGTAGACGCAAATGCGCAAGCACCGGGAGATTGTAATGCCAATTTTGGTACGCCACCAGATGGTCAAAATCCTACGATGAATATGTTTTTGTGTTCAAATACATCTCCATCAGCAGATGGTGATCTTGATAATGGTGTAATTGCTCATGAATTTGGACACGGTTGGTCAATTAGGCTTACTGGAGGCGCTGCAAATTCTGGCTGTTTAAATAATAGTGAGCAGATGGGAGAAGGATGGAGCGACTTTCTAGGAATGGTTTTAACCATTGAGCCTGGTGATCAAGGAATTGATTACCGAGGAATGGGGACTTATTTGTTTGGGCAAGGATTAGGAGGTCCAGGAATACGACCTTATCCTTATAGTACAGATTTTGCTATAAATCCGCAAACTTATGGCGATATCTGTGGTTTAGCAGTTCCTCATGGAGTAGGTTCTGTTTGGGCAACAACTTTATGGGAAGTGACCTGGGCATTGATTGATGAGCATGGATTTGACTCAGATCTTTATAGTTTTACAGGCGACATTGCACAAGATGCGGGGAATATTCAAGCTATAGCTTTAGTAACTGAAGCGATGAAATTACAACCTTGTAATCCAGGATTTATTGATGGAAGAGATGCTATTTTTGCGGCAGACCTTGCTATATATGGTGGAGCAAACGAATGTCTTTTATGGGATGCTTTTGCACTTAGAGGTCTTGGAGCTAGTGCTTCTCAAGGTGGGTCTGGTAGTACTTGTGATGGTGCTGAAGCATTTGATTCTCCCGTTCCTGCAATAAGCAGTGGAGAAGAAGTTTGTGTGAGTTCAGGAACTCAAACATATGGTGGCGGAACACCTCTAGGTGGTATTTATTCTGGCCCTGGAGTTACTGATGATGGAAACGGACTTACGTATACTTTTGATCCAGCTGTCGCGGGAATTGGAACACATACAATTGAATACGCAGTTACAACAGCCTGTTCTTCTGGAAGTGCTTTTGATGACCTACAAGTAATAACAGATGTGCCAGAGATTACATGCCAAGATTTTACTTTAGAACTAGATGCAAATGGCGAAGCTACATTAACGATGCATGATGTTGTTACAAATCTAGAACCAGGAGTTGCAAGTTTTACTGAAGACTTTGATTTTGGATTACCAGCTGGTTGGAGTACAGTGGTAAATACTGGAAATTGTGACTGGATTAATACAGCTACCCCACCAAATGGAGATTCATTCGGGTCGCCGGCTATGGTGTATGATGATGATGATTGTGGTAACAATGCTCCTGCCAGTAACGTGTCTTTGCTTTCAGATGTGTATGATGTTGCTGCTAATACAATCATTACTCTAGGCTATGAAGTAGGATTCCAAGAATTTGGAGATGGTCAGACTTTTGTCACTGAAGTATGGGATGGAGCCGCATGGCAGCAAGTTGCATTAGTTGATGATAGTTTGAGTCCAAATATTCAAACAGTATCTATAGATGTTTCCGCATATGCTAATGCCGCCTTCCAAGTACGTTGGACTTATGATGACAATGTTGGAGACTGGGGATGGTATGCAGGAGTTGATAGCTTCCATTTAGATTATGACATTCCAGGTGGGCCAGCAGATAATTGTGATAATGTAACTTCTATTACCTTGAGTCAGGAATTATTTACTTGTACTGATTTGGGTACAAATACAATTACTGTAACGATTACTGATACTGCTGGAAATACGAATACGTGTACTTCAACAATCACTATTACAGATCCTTTGGCCGTTTGTGTTCTTGGAATCGAGGAAAACAAACTTGCTGGTGCCATAAGTCTATTCCCAAATCCAACAAGCGGTACTATTACCTTATTAAATAATAGTAACATGGATGTTCATACGGTAACAATTATGGACATTAATGGTAGGATTTTACAACTTGTGGATATTGATGGTACTACTACTAACTTCTCAATAGCTAGTTTAGCTTATGGAATTTATTTCGTAAAGATTGAAACTGATATTGCGAGTATCGTAAAGAGAATTGCGAAGAACTAAGTAAATATTGATAGTTTAAAATCCCGTCTCTTGAAAAAGATGGGGTTTTTGTTTCACAAAGAAACCATTATATTGCCTTAAATATGAGACTTATGAAAATTTTATCTTTGATTACAGTTACAACTTTACTAATCTTTTCAGCTTGTAAAAGCAAGGGTGGAAGTGTGTCTGATACGAGCTGTAATTCTTGTGAAGATGCTATAATTAGAAATTATGGCGACCCTGCCTTAGATGGATGTGGGTGGATTGTAGATGCATCATCGACAATTTATATGCCTAAAAATTTACTACCCGAATTTTATGTAGATAGTTTAAAAGTTAGAATTAAGTATAAGGTATTAGGGCGAGTTAATTGTGGAATGGTTAAAGATGCACATCTCTCTATTGTTATAGAAGAAATTTATAAGAAATAATTCCAATAAAAAAACCCCTTTTCAACTAAGGAAAGGGGTTTGTTATTGTGCAATACTAATATGCTTATTTTATTATCAATTGTTTGACTATTTTATTCTGTGTTCCTTGAATAATTACAAAATAACTTGATTCAGAGAGCTCAGAAACATCAATCGACTGTTCAGTTCCCATTTCTTTTAAATCAACCAATCTAATAAACCTTCCAATCATATCGTAAATAGAAATCGATTCCAATTCTAAATTTTCTGGATTGCTTAAATATAAGGTTTCAACTGCTGGGTTTGGATATAAACTAAGACTAGATAGTCTAGAGTTATTCCCCAATCCTAAAACCTCATCAACTGTAATTTCAAAAGAACAAGAAAGTATATTTCCATTATCTAATAAAGCTGAAATTGTAATTTCATGCACACCTAAAGTTAATTGCGTTCCAGCAGAAGGGCTTTGATTAGTTGCAGCTGGATTGACATTGCAAATATCTGTGATAATAGTTATGACACCCTGATAATCTAGAAGTTCGTATAAGGTTCCCGCTGGAACACTTACCGTAAAATCTGCAGGGCAAGAAATTACAGCTGTTGTACCGTCTATAACCTCTACATATGCGATACAGCTACTTGTTAATCCATCGGTATCCGTAACTGTTAATGTCACACTATTTATACCAACGTCATCACAATCAAAAGTGTCAATATCAATGGACATGGAAACTATTCCAACATTATCATAGCTTCCTCCTTCAACATCATCTGCAATTATAGAGGCGTCTCCATTAGTATCCAATGTAACAATATGTGTTTTACAAACTGCAACTGGAGGGTTTAATACATTTTGTGGATCTAAACAATTTCCAGTAGCTTCAATATTGTTAAGAATCACAGCAGTTGGCTGTAGACCAAATCCTTTATTAAAATTGATTCCAACTCCTTGGAGGTGGCAGTAACTCATTATAGTTCCACCACCAGTAGGGTTTCCAGGTCTAGGACACCCACCTTCGGTAGGAGCACAGCCATCAATCGCAGTGTTATCTCCGTTCCAAACACAAGCATGAGTATGTCTTGAGCCCATAAGATGACCCATTTCATGGGTTACAACCATTACATTCCATGAGAAAATTGGAACATTTGGAACATTTGTTCCAGTTAATCCAGAATAACACAAACTTCTGTTAGAATTTGTAGGGCAAATCCCGGAGAAACCATCGGCTACTCCACCATAATTTTGCATCTCAACTAAATGGCCTAAGTCTCCATTTAAAACACCTGTTTGGCTTTGAAATTTACCTAACTGAGCAAAAGAATCGCCGCCGTCATAAGGATCTGGATTGACCCATAACAACATATTTGATGTTCTTACCAATATCCCATCGTTTGCATATAATACATAACTTTGTGCAAAAACAGCAGTTAAAAAAGCAACTTCATTAGCAAGGTTTCCTCCAAATGTATTATAAACGCTCTGTCCAGCTTCAATATAAATGTCTATTTCATCTCCTGGATCCATTTCGCCTGGAGGTGATAATTGTTCTTCTGTATAAGCTACTCCATCGTCTTCAGTAGCACAAGTAAATTCATTTGTAACTTTTAAATCATTATCATTATAAATAATATGATCGATGTCGGATTCTTTAAGTTTACCAATAGTAAAAGTACCTTCATCGCTAGCAATAAAACCACTAATCTGGGATTCGAAAATACTTATTGAAACAAGGGAGTTTTCATTTCCTGCTATAACACCACGATAGTGTTTTCCAAAGTCTACTTCATTAGTGATATCTTGTCCAGTGTCAGTAACTGCTTTGAAATCAGGTGCGAAAATATCTACTTGAATTAAATCAATTACAATCGTTTCACCGCTAGATTTAAAAGGAATGCTAAGATTGATTTGTTTAGGGTTTTGAACCAAAAGTTCATTTATCTTAGTTTGATCAATTGCAACAACAACGCCATCATTTACAGTTTCTGAATAATCTTCTGCAGCACTTTTAGTTTGTGAGTTAAAGATTTCATAAGATTGAAATTCGCCAGAAATAGTTTTGGCAGCTGTAATAGCTTCGGATACTTTACCTGTTCTATTTTCCTGTGCCAGTGTTAAAAATGGTAGGATAAGAACTAAAAAAATAATTTTTTTCATAACAATATTTTTTGATTAGACAACAAATATAATGATTTGATTTATTAAACTGGTGAGAATTTTGTCCTACTAAATAGGGTTGTTATTTAACGATTATTAGCTTATATTGTGTCAGTTTAGAAATAAATAACTAATAACTAAAAACTAAAAACTAAAAATGAAAAAT
>JBLFZF010000145.1:0-6515 GCA_047610145.1 Salibacteraceae bacterium
CTGAATAAATCAACCACAGAATACCATCCACTATTTATGAGAATATTACTTGCGTTTAGCATTATTATATTATTGACCGTAAGTTTTTCTTGTAGAAAAGCAGAGCTAATTGGACGAGAAGTTCAAGTAGGTAATAACGATATATTATTAATAACTAACGACAGCATACATATTTCTGCCACTACCATAGCAGCGAGTCCAGAAAGAACAGACGAACGTTTTGAAGGTATGTTGGGAGCATATATAGATCCAATTTTCGGCAGCAATGTAATTTCTTACACTTCTCAATATAATTTAGAGCAAGAAGGCTTCGCTTTTCCAACAGATGCTATTTTTGATTCTGCATTTGTTTCGTTTAGACTTACTGGAGGATACCGGGAAAAAGAATTAGCCTCTGAAGAAAGGTCACTTATGCATTTTCAAGTATTTGAAATAGCAGAAGACATTAACACCTCACAGATTTATTACTCCGACCATCATGTGAAGACACAGCCTAATTTGGTAGGCGAATATATTGGATCCGTAGGATTAAGTGACACTGTTTATGTGGATGGGGTATCTCAACCTTCTCAAATAAGAATTCCGTTGAACACTAATTGGGGGGAAAAAATAATTTCGGCCGATTCTAGTCACTTTGTTTCAAACGAGAGCTTTATCGCCTTCATGAAAGGACTAACCATTCAACCCGTGCAAACAAACTCTTCTAATAGTAATGGTGCTATATTCTATTTCAACCCATTAAGCGGATTTACAGGAATTACAATTCATTATCATACTCCAACTGACACCACAAAATTTTCTTTTATTACCAGTTCATTAACGGCAAACTTCATGACGTTTGAGCATGATTATTCGAACTCACCTATCGGCTCAATATTAGACGACACTGCTGTCGGAAGTGATATTCTTTATTTACAATCTACTATTGGAACAGATGTTGAATTGGAACTAAAAGATATTGCTGCTGCATTTGCTACCAATCCAAAAGTGATTAATATAGCTGAATTATTTATACCTGTAGATACAACTCAACCTTATTACCCATTGAATAAATTAGCCGTAAGCCGCAAGCTAGCAAACGGTGCTGCTGAATTTCTTCCAGATCAAGTTCAAACAGGAGCTCGTATAATTGATGGAAACTTAAATTCAGATAGTGCGTATTACCGATTTTTAATCACTCAATATGTACAGGATATAATACATGATTATGTGCCTGGATCGGATAAATCAGAAAAACTGCTGATTAGTCCGTTTGGAAATAATACATTGGCTAACAGATCCGTTATATCTGGCCCCAGACCTACCAGTCCGGGTAAAAGCCGAATGAAAGTAGTAATAACGTATACCCCCTTAAACTAGAAATATATGTGCGGAATTGTTGGATATTTAGGTTCACGAGAAGCCTACCCCATTTTAATAAAAGGATTAAAAAGACTAGAATATAGAGGCTACGATAGTGCCGGAATTGCACTTGGTACTCCTAACCATATAGAAGTAATAAAGAAAAAAGGAAAAGTAGTTGATTTAGAAAAGGAAGCTGAGTTTAAAAATAAATCGGGATCTATTGGAATTGGACATACGCGTTGGGCTACTCATGGAGTGCCTAATGATGTAAACTCTCACCCTCATTTTTCAGAATCAGAAAATTTAGTAATCATCCATAACGGCATTATTGAAAATTATGATTCTTTAAGAAAAGAATTAATTACAAGAGGTTATACTTTTAAAAGCGATACAGATACGGAAGTCTTAATCAACTTTATTGAAGAGATTAAAAAAGTAGAAAATACCACTCTTGAAAATGCCGTGCAAATTGCATTAACTCAAGTTGTGGGTGCGTATGCTATTGCCGTAATGGAAAAAGGAGTTTTAGATGAAATGGTTCTAGCAAAAAAAGGCAGCCCTATGGTTGTTGGTATTGGCGAAAATGAATTCTTTGTGGCTTCTGATGCCTCTCCATTTCTAGAATACACCAAAAATGCGGTATATTTAGAAGATGAAGAAATGGCTGTTATTAAACTAGGCCAAGGAATTAGTATGAAAACCATTCGAGGTAACGTGGAAGTGTATCCGAAAATTCAAGAGCTTCAATTAAATTTAGAAGCCATTGAAAAAGGAGGATATGACCATTTCATGTTGAAAGAAATATACGAACAACCCAAATCTATACGTGATACGCTAAGAGGTAGAATGCTTGTGGATAAAGGTATCATTTCAATGTCTGGCTTTCAAGAATATGAAGCTAAATTTTTAAATGCAAAGAGAATTATTATAATTGGTTGTGGCACGTCTTGGCACGCTGGTTTAGTGGCTGAGTATCTAATTGAGCAATACGTCAGAATACCCGTTGAAGTAGAGTACGCCTCTGAGTTTAGATACAGAGACCCTATTATTGGAGAGGAAGATGTGGTTATTGCCATTTCACAGTCTGGAGAAACAGCAGATACTTTAGCTGCGATAGAGCTTGCAAAGCAACGCGGAGCTACCATTTTTGGTATTTGCAACGTAGTAGGTTCAACTATAGCTAGAACCGCACATGCAGGAGCGTATACTCATGCAGGTCCAGAAATTGGGGTCGCCTCAACAAAAGCATTCTCATCTCAAGTTGCTATTTTAACACTAATTGCCTTAAATCTAGGTCATAAAAAAGGAAATATTTCTAATTCATTGTTTCATGAATTACTAACAGAACTAGATTCCATTCCAAATAAAATTGAGCAAATGCTTAAATCGGATGGTCAAATTCTTGAGATTACAAAAAAGTATGGAAATATGGCTAATTTCCTTTATTTAGGAAGAGGAGTTAATTTTCCTGTGGCATTAGAAGGCGCTTTAAAATTAAAAGAAATTTCCTACATCCATGCAGAGGGTTATCCCGCAGCAGAAATGAAACATGGTCCTATTGCATTAATTGATGAAAGTATGCCTGTAGTCGTTATTGCAAATCAAGGTTCGCAATATGAAAAAATTGTAAGTAACGTTCAAGAAATAAAAGCACGTGACGGACAAATAATAGCTATTGTAACAGAGGGTGACTCTACATTAAAGGAACTGGCTAACTATTACATTGAAACGCCCGCATGTACGGAGGCTTTCACACCGCTAATTACAACCGTTCCTTTGCAACTACTATCTTACCATATCGCAGTTATGAGAGGGTGTAACGTTGACCAACCTAGAAATCTAGCGAAATCTGTAACCGTAGAATAATTATTTTGCCCACATAAACACTTTCTCACTTGGCGAGAAAGTGTTTATGTCTTTGGTAGCAACTATGGCCACAATATCACTGACCATTAAAAGCCCAAATCCACCACCCAGAGTCAACGTATAAATAATAGGCACTTTATTAGCGGTCCCCAGATACAGTCTATGTACTCCAAAAACACCTAGTGTTGCTGCCAAAGCAATGGCTACAGCCTTACTCTTTGGCTTGTTAGCTTTTATATTTACACTAGGAGAAACACTAGACACCTGCACAAATTCAAATGAACTTACTAGGTCCCTATCCAAGGTAATATGGGTTTCGTGCGTATTTTGAAATGCGATGGTATTCCCTAGGGAATCTACTAGCCAGCAAAACGAAAAAATAAACATACACACTAGCTGTTTTCCGTTTCTCATTCGTACACTTTCAAAGCATTTTCAACATTCACCCTAATAGCAGCCTGTACTGTTTTATCTCCATTGTTCCAGATTGGGTAAAACCCAGCATCCCCCCAAATATTTCGAGCGATATACGCCTTAATTCGTCTAACAATCACTTCCCGTGATCTCTCAAACCCGTTCTCATCAAAAGCTACTCCTTTATCCGAAGTAAACTCAATAAACGCATCCATTAGACCTTTATCAATTCTAAATGAAGATCCATACTCATTAATATTCGTACTACTAAGAAGATCGTTGCGGTGGTTATCCGTATAATTAAAGGCAAAATCATATATTAAACCACTGTATAACAACTGATTTAAATACCCCGATCCCTGAGTTGTATCTATCGGAACAAAAACATCTGGAATAATACCCCCACTGCCATACACCACCCTGCCATTATCTGTTCGGTAAGCCGAAGAGTCCGTAATTTCAATACTATCTTTAGACAGCAGCTCTCCAGTTTCATAGCGATGATAGTAATCCTCATTATATTTATCTGCTCCATTAGCATATGGCTTTTGTATGCATCTACCGGAAGGAGTGAAATATCTAGCTATCGTTAAACGAGTAGCAGAACCATTGGGCCACATGGTTTGTTCCTGAACCAACCCCTTACCAAATGACCTTCTACCCACTACTAATCCACGATCATGATCTTGAATGGCCCCAGCAAATATTTCACTTGCTGAAGCCGAGCTCTCATCTATTAAAACAACAACATCCATGTATAAAAATTCTTGGCCTTGTTCCGATTTTGTTTCAGACTTACTCCTGGCCTTTCCTTCCGTATAAACCAATAACTCCCCTTTATCAAAAAAACCATCTAACATATTTGTCGCAGCATTCATGTAGCCCCCGCCATTTCCACGAAGATCAATAATGACTTTTTTTGCTCCGTCAGATTTAATTTTTCGCATCCCCTGGTAAAACTCCGCTGTCGTATTTGCTCCAAAACGGTCAACTTTTATATAGCCCGTAAGTGAATCAATCATATAAGCCACACTCACACTATGAATAGGGATTTTGTCTCGGGTAATAGTAAAGTTTAATTCAGTGAAATTTTTTCGTGCTACAGTCACATTTACCTTGGTTCCTTTTTTTCCCTTCAATAATTTTAAAACTGTTTTATTTCCTACACCCACCCCCGCAATTAACGAATCGTTTACACTAATAATTCTATCTCCTGCCTTAATCCCAACCTTTTCCGAAGGGCCTCCCACTATGGGATCAATTACCACTAGCGTATCATTTTGAATATTGAACTGAATTCCTATCCCATCAAAATTACCCTCTAAGGGCTCATTCATCTCCGCATATTCCTCGGGAGAAATATAATATGAATGCGGATCTAGTTCATGAAGAATACTCACAACCGTTTTATCAATCAACTCCTTTTTACTAATTTCATCTACATACTCCGCATCAATATAATTAAGCAATTCGCTCAACATATTAAAATCAGAATTCCCTACATCAATAGTTTTAGAATTAATTTTTGGTTGCGCCAGATTAAACCCAAACCAATATCCCAAACCAACACATACTCCAACGAGTAATGGTATCCAAACTATATTTCTATTACCGTTCTCCATATTTTTCGAAAAACCCAAATTTAACTAGTAAAAGGGTTATACAGATACACTCGGGCCAACTTTAATCAACCAATAATAATTGGTATTTAAATGCCCCTCAAAATAAATACTCAGAATATCTATGTGACTAGTAACTCAACCAAATAAAATTCCAGATATATCAATATACAGTCAAATTTTTTAACTATAATTTCAAAGGTGATAATCTAAACCTTAAACTTTAAGATTTCTTAACATTAAGAAATCTAATATTTCTACATTTTGCCAATCAAATTGAAAACAAACCGTTCGTAAGAGTTTTTTCAAAAATTGTAAACCGTTGTAAACGGAAAAATATTTGAATCAAAATAATTTGATTCAAATAATTATAAACTTTATTAATTAATAATAAATCTATGCTATGAAGAACAAAAACTATTTTTTGTTACTAATCGGGTTACTTTTTACCTCGGTTACATTTGCTCAAGTCACTGTCAAGGGCACAGTAACTGACAAAGAAGACAACTCTCCATTACCTGGAGTTACCGTTGTTATTCAAAACACTACGAAGGGAACAATTACCGATGTAAACGGTAAATATGAATTGCAAGTCGATTCCTTAGGACAAACTCTAGTATTCAAGTTTGTTGGAATGGAATCTACAACGGAGATTGTAAGTGGATCAACTCTAAACATAAGCATGAGTGCTGGTGTTGAGTTAGATGCTCTGGTAGTTACCGCTTTAGGTATTTCTAAAGAGAAAAAAGCTTTGGGGTATGCTACGCAAGAGGTGAAAGGAAAAGAATTGAACAACGTTAAATACGATAACGTTGTCAACTCTATGTCTGGAAGAGTTGCAGGAGCTCAGGTGAAACAAAGTGGTAACTTTGGTGGATCTACTAACATTATATTAAGAGGTACAACCTCTATTACAGGAAATAACCAAGCCTTATTTGTAGTGGATGGAGTACCTGTAGATAATACAAACTCTAACTCCAGAGCTCAAGAAACAGGTGGAAAAGGTTTTGATTATGGTAATGCTGTTTCAGATATAAACCCAGACGACATTGAATCAATGAATGTTTTAAAGGGAGCTGCCGCCACGGCACTATATGGTGAAAGAGCTGCTAATGGTGTGATCATGATAACCACAAAAAAAGGAACAAACAATGGCAAAAAAGGTATTGGAGCAACATTTAACTCTAATTATACTTTTGGAGTGGTTGATAAATCCACTTTTCCTACGTACCAAAATAAATATGGTGCTGGTTACGGCCCTTATTATTCTGG
>JBLFZF010000146.1:0-6454 GCA_047610145.1 Salibacteraceae bacterium
CAAACAATGGCAAAAAAGGTATTGGAGCAACATTTAACTCTAATTATACTTTTGGAGTGGTTGATAAATCCACTTTTCCTACGTACCAAAATAAATATGGTGCTGGTTACGGCCCTTATTATTCTGGCGGAGATAAACCAGGGTTATCTGAATATGACTTTGATGGAGATGGAAACGATGATTATGTAGTGCCATTTACGGAAGATGCCTCAATGGGACAAGCTTTTGATCCATCGGTGAACGTTTTTCAATGGGATGCTCTTCATCCAGAATCTGACAACTATAATACAGCTACACCTTGGGTGGATGCTGGAGATAATGGAGCCATTTCATTCTTTAATGTAGCGCAATCATTCACAAATAGTTTAAGTCTTCAAGGTGGAAACGAAAAAACATCATTTAGATTATCTTACAGAAACCTTACTCAAACCGGAATTTTACCTAATTCTAAATTAGTAAGAAACAATATCGCATTTAATAGTTCTCATAAAGCAACTGACAAATTAACCATTAGTATTACTGGTAATTACGTAAACACGAATGCGACAGGAAGAAACTCTACTGGTTATTCAGATAACATCATGTCAATGTACAGACAATGGTGGCAAACCAATGTAGATGTAAGTGGCCTAAAAAGCATTTACGACAGAACAAACGAAAACGTTACATGGAATCCTCAGAATGACCAACAACGTGGAACTAACCCAATTTATTGGGATAATCCATACTGGTCTAGATATGAGAACTATCAAAACGATGTTAGAGATAGAATATTTGGTAACGCTGCCGCTACATATGATTTTTCAAAAAATCTTACCGGTTTAGTTAGATTTACATTAGACACCTATTCTGAACTTCGTGAAGAAAGAAGAGCTGTAGGTTCTATTGCTGCCAACTTTGGAGTACCTGCTGCAGGTGTATCTTCCGCAAGTAGCCAAGGTTCAGGATATGCAAGAAGCGATAGAAGATATACAGAAAATAATATCGATGTCATATTAACGTACAATAAGGATATTAATTCGGATTTAAATTTGAACGTAATGGGTGGTACCAATTACAGAACAAATAAATCTACTTCATCTAGTGCTTCTACTAATGGAGGTCTAATTGTTCCAAATTTATATGCATTAACCAATGCTCCTGGAGTTACAGTGGCAGAAACAGAAGTTTCAACCGCTGTATCTAGTGTATACGGAGCTGCTACACTTGGATATAAAAGATTTTTATATTTAGATATTGCTATGCGTAATGATTGGTCATCTACTCTATCATCAGATAACAGAAGTTATTTCTATCCAGCCGCTTCTGCAAGTTTTGTATTTAGCGAACTAATGGATTCTAAAGCAATTTCTTTTGGTAAATTCAGATTGAACTTTGCACAAGTAGGTAAAGCTGCTCCATTTGGGGTAGCTGGGAAAACACTTTATGATATTCCACCATCATTTACAAGTGCAACTACATCTGCTGGAAGCTCAAAATATAACTCTACGTTAAAACCAGAACGTACTACTTCATATGAAGCAGGACTTGAAATGTTCTTTTTAAATCGTAAAGTTGGGTTTGATGCAGCCGTTTACCAAACAAACTCAAAAGATCAAATTATTGCGGTTCCAGTATCAAATGCAACAGGATATAGTTACAAATGGATGAACGCTGGTGAGATCCAGAACAGAGGGGTTGAATTAACCTTGATGTGGAAGGTAATGAAGAAAAAAGATTTCAACTGGGACATGACCGTAAACTGGTCTAAAAACGTGAATGAAGTTATTAGTCTTGCTGATGGAATAGACAACCTTCAATTAGGTTCTTACCAAGGTGGTATTTCTGTTAATGCTCGTGTAGGAGAAACATATGGAGCTATTACTGGATCTGATTACGTTTATGATAACAATGGAAACAAAGTTGTTCAAGAAAATGGGTATTACGAAGTTTCTGCAACTAACGATAACGTTATTGGAAATATTACTCCTGATTTCAATGGAGGTATGACCAATTCATTTTCTTACAAGAATTGGGGAATGAGTTTCTTAATTGACTGGCAAAAAGGTGGAGATATTTTCTCTTTAGATCAATGGTACGGTCAAGCAACTGGTTTATACGAAGAAACTGCTGAAGTTAAAGCTAATGGTGTTAATGAAAGAGCTCCTATTGCTGACGGTGGTGGAATTGTATTAGATGGTGTAGTTAAAAACCTAGATGGTAACGGTGATTGGGATGGTTCATATTCTTCGAACTCCACAGCTATTAACGGTGGGAATTACTTAGCAAATGGATATGCAAGAAACCCAAACAAAGGTTTTATGTACGATGCGTCTTATGTAAAATTAAGAGAACTTGCTATTCATTATAAAATACCTAAATCAGTATTAACAAAGACCTTCATTGAGAATGCTACATTGAGCTTTGTAGGGTCAAACTTATGGATTATTCATAAAAACCTTCCTCACGCAGATCCTGAGTCAGGTCTAGGTTCTGGTAACATGCAAGGTTTCCAGTCTGGTGTTTTACCAACAACTAGAAACTTTGGATTTAATTTATTAGTTAACTTCTAGAAATATTAAATATGAGAAACAAATTACTATATACACTGGCTTTGACCACCATTCTTTCATCATGTACCAAGGATTTTGATGATATGAATGTGAACAAAAAGAGACCAACGGAAGTTCCTGCGCAGTCTCTATTTGCTAATGCTGCAAAGTCACTCAACAGACAAGTTGTTACGTTAAACGTTAACTATAACAACCTAAAATTATGGTCTCAATACCTTACACAAGTAACGTACACTGATGAAGCGAACTATAATTTAATCAATAGAAACATCCCGCAAACTGAGTGGTTAACTATGTACAGAAATACGCTTCAAGATTTCAAGGAAGCTGTTCAATTTACAAATTCAGAAACATGGGTATTAGCTGAAGACATTGGCGCTCAGAAAAACAGATTGGCTATTACAGAGATTTATGTAATATACAGTTATGAGAGACTGACCACTATATTTGGTGATGTTCCTTATTCTGAAGCACTAGGTGAATCTAATCTTCCAAAGTTTGATGATGCGGCAACTATTTATGCCGACTTGGACACAAGGCTTACAGCAGCAATTGCCAATTTAGACGAAAACTATGGCAGTTTTGATGGAGGTTATGATAACCTTTTTGCAGGAGATATTGGAATGTGGAAAAAGTTTGCTTATGGTCTAAAACTTAAAATGGCAATGACTTTAGCAGATGTTAACCCTGGAAAAGCGCTGACAATGTTTACAGCGGCAGAAGCTAACGTATTTACACAAGGTGAATCCGCTTCTTTCATTTTCTTAGGGTCTCAACCAAATACTAACCCAATGTGGGAAGATTTGGTAAATTCAGGAAGAAATGATTACGTTGCTTCCAACACCATTGTTGATACAATGTTAGCATTAAATGATCCGCGTATATCCACGTACTTTACCACTGCTCCAGATACCACTGCGTATATTGGAGGAGATTATGGTGCGCCTAGTCCTTATTCTGGATATAGCCATATTGCTTCGTACTTCTTAAGCACGGATCAACCAACTATATTGATGGATTATATGGAAATGGAATTCTACAAAGCTGAAGCAGCCGCACGTGGTTGGGGAGGTGTTGCAGAAACACATTACAACAATGCTATTACCGAATCTATGCTTAATTGGGGATATACCTCTTCAGATGCGGCAACATACCTTGCAGGTACAGATGTAGCATATACTATGGCTGGAGGTTCTGATTTGGATAAAATTGGTACCCAAGCATGGTTAGCATACTTTAATAGAGGTATGTTAGGTTGGACTACTTATAGAAGATTAGATATGGCCGGTCAAAACGGAACAGCAGGTGATGATTTAATGAACCAAGCTGCTCAAACAGACGAGTTAACTCCCGTTAGATATACCTATCCAATTAACGAACAAACTTTAAACGGATCCAATTACTCTAGTGCTGCTTCAGCAATAGGTGGCGATTTAAAGTCAACCAGATTATGGTGGGATACTAAATAGTAGTTACACTATATCTTATGAAAAAGGGCTTACGAGAAATCGTAAGCCCTTTTTTTATACTACATAAAAAAAGGGCGGCTCTACACTACAGTAAAACCACCCTTTTAGTGAGTACCCCGGGGGGGAATCGAACCCCCACTCTCGAAAGAACTGGATTTTGAATCCAGCGCGTCTACCAGTTCCGCCACCGAGGCAAAATAATGGTGAACAAATCAAATTCACGGATTAATCACTGCGCGAAAGTAATAAATTTTTAAAAGCGAAAACATTTTTTTTACGTTTCTTCTCAAAATAGCAGTAAAACCAAGGTTTTAAGACCGTTTCGCACAAAAAACAAGAAGGCGTAATTATTTGGATAAGTGATGATTATTTAATTAAATTTGCAGCCCTTTTTCAAGCAAGGACTATCGTGGGAGACAGAATAAAATTTTTTACAGGCAACGCAGACAAGAATTTAGCAACACAGATTGCTAAAGCCTACGGATCTGATTTAGGGGATGTATCCATCCCTCAATTTAGTGACGGTGAGTATACTACATACTTCAACGAAACAGTTCGTGGTCAAGATGTTTTTATATTACAGTCCACAAACCCTCCAGTAGATAATCTAATGGAGATGTTGTTAATGATTGATGCCGCTAAGCGCGCGTCAGCTCGTCAAATTATTGCCGTGATGCCCTATTTTGGTTTTGCACGACAAGACAGAAAAGATAAGCCACGTGTAGCAATTGGGTCTAAGCTTGTGGCCAACCTATTAAGTGCTGCAGGTGTTACTCGTGTTATCACAATGGATTTACATGCCGATCAAATCCAAGGTTTTTTTGAAGTCCCAGTAGATCATTTGTACGCATCTAGTATTTTTCTTCCTTACATTAAAGAAAACTTTAACTTAGACAAATTAGTTATTGCTGCTCCAGACACCGGAGGTACTAAAAGAGCCAATGCTTATTCTAAATACTTAGGATTAGAAATGGCTATTTGTTACAAACAACGAAGCGAGGCCAATAAAATTGATAATATGATGGTTATTGGTGACGTTAAAGGTAAAGACGTTCTTATAATCGATGATATTATTGATACCGCTGGAACAATTTGTAAGGCAGCAGAATTAATGATGGAACAAGGAGCAACTAGCGTAAGTGCTATGTGTACGCACCCTGTTCTTTCAGGACCTGCATATGATAGAATAAACAGTTCTGCAATCAAGCAATTAATCGTTACGGATACCATTGCTTTAAAACAGACATCAGATAAAATAACAGTTTTAACAGTCGCAAATTTATTTGCTGAGGTTATTCGTAGTTTAGAAAACCACGAATCAATCAGTAATAATTTTATAGTATAGAAACAATCAAGTAGAATGAAAACAATTTCAATTACAGGTTCATTAAGAGCTGATTTAGGAAAAACAGGAGCTAAAGAGGCTAGAAAAAATGATTTAGTACCTTGTGTAATGTACGGAGCTGGAAAGCAAGTACACTTTACTATGGATAAAAGATCTTTTGACAAGATTATTTACACTGGAGATGTATATAATGTATTGATTACTATTGATGGAACTGAGTACAGCACTTTCTTGAAAGACTCTCAATTTCACCCAGTAAATGATGCCCCGCTTCATGCTGACTTTTTAGTTCTAGAAGAAGGTAAAGAAGTAGCTGTTGCATTACCTGTTTCTCTTACTGGTACTTCAATTGGTGTGAAAAATGGTGGTAAACTTCGTACTCCAATGAGAAAAGTAAAGGTTTCTGGACTTTTACCTAGTATTCCAGAGAAAATAGAAGTTGACATTACAGACCTTCGTATTGGAATGTCTGTTAAAGTTGGAACAATGGAAGTTAAAGGATTAACATTTTTAGATCCTGAAAGCAACGTTGTTGTAGCAGTGAAAACTGCGCGTGGTGCAGTAGCTGACGAAGTAGAGGGAGCTGAAGAAGAAGCTGCTGAAGAAACAGAAGCCTAATTCTCAGAAATGAAATATCTTGTTATTGGTTTAGGAAACATTGGTTCCGAATATTCTGAAACAAGACATAATATAGGATTTAAGATACTCGATGAACTGGCTAGTTCATCGGGTATTTTTTTTGAGCCAGAAAAATTAGCATCAAAAGCAATTTTAAAAAATAAAGGCCGACAAATAATTCTAATTAAACCCAACACTTATATGAACCTCAGTGGAAAATCGGTGAATTACTGGATGCAAAAAGAAAAAGTTCCGATAGAGCGTATACTCGTAATTACAGATGATCTAGCGCTTCCTTTTGGGAAACTAAGGCTTCGAGGCAAAGGTTCTGACGGAGGTCATAATGGGCTAAAAAACATCCAACTAGTTTTAGGACAAAACAACTACGCACGACTTAGATTTGGTGTAGGCAGTGAATTTAACCCAGGGTCTCAGGTAGACTACGTTTTAGGTAAATGGAGTACAGAAGA
>JBLFZF010000147.1:0-6402 GCA_047610145.1 Salibacteraceae bacterium
CGCGATACACCTTAGCCGCTTGCAAGCCCACTATATAGGAACCATTAAACAATAACTGATTAACCATTAACGACCCGCCCAAATTATAATTGGTACCAAATTGTATCGGCACCAATTCAGAACTACTTGGATTGGCGAAATCTGGTGCTAATGAAGTAGGAATTTCTAAGAAATTCTTAAAATCTGCACTTGCTCCAATTTGTGGCAAACCCATCGCTGTAGTTTCCTTTACTTTCTTTTCGGCCATTTCTTTGTCTAAAACAGCTTTTCGGGTACTATAACTATGCGCAACCGCATACACTCTTGCTTGTGACAAAGAAAAAGAATGCGTTTCGGCTTGACCAAAGCTACTTCCCACGCTCAAAAGCATAGTTAATAGTGTGAAAACACTAAACTTTGTATTGATCTTCATTAGGTATTAATTATTATGTTGATTGATTAATTTGATTCCATTCTCGCTCGCTATACCTCTAATATGGTAATCGAACATGTTTTTATAATAGTCGGCAAGGGTGAGACCAGCTAACAGCTTAGGGGTGTAATAAAAAATATTTTGCACCATCGACAAATAAATTTGGGCAATTAAGTTGACATTGAAGTCTTTTCTGAACAAGCCTTCATCTACTCCTCTAATCAGGTTTCGTTTAGTTACTTCCAAAATAGTTTTTTCTTCAAACGAATTCAAATGTGCCCAAGCTTCTGGATGATATTTTTGTAAATCAAAGAATATAGACGGATGAATAGCACTAATTTGTTCTCCTGCAAACCGACTAAAAGCAAATAACTCTTCAATTGCATTTTCTGCCGACTGACATAAACTAGCTATTTCACACTCGTTCTCCCTTACAATCAAGTCTATACATTTATAGACTAAATCATTTTTGTCAGACACATAATTGTATAGTGTCTTTTTTGATATTCCTAGCCGACTAGAAATATCGTTCATTGTTAAACTCTTGATACCATACGTCATAAATAGCGAAGACGATTTGGTTAAAAGCTCATTTATTTTCTCCCCCATAAGCGGCAAATGTAAGTCGATTTTCAATAACAAGAAACGTTTTTTGGGTAAAATGTTTCCTTTGTGTAAAAAAAGACATAATCACTTGATTTTGATTTATTTATACCATTATAATTTTATTGTAAAATGAAAATTATTGTTATTTTTATAAAAAAATCATAAAAAAAGCCGCTAAAAGCGGCTTTAATAATAACATATTTTTAAATCTTTAGTTGACTAACGTACCTAGATTTTCTCCATTGACTACTTTGAATAGGTTTCCTCCAGAGTCCATATCAAACACCATGATAGGTAATCCGTTTTCTTTACATAATGCAAAGGCCGTCAAATCCATTACGTTTAGTCCTTTATCAATGCACTCTTGATAAGAAACTGTATCGTATTTAGTGGCCGTAGGATCTTTTTCCGGATCGGCCGTATAAATACCATCTACCCGCGTTCCTTTCAACATTATATCCGCACCAATTTCGGACGCTCTTAATGCAGCAGCTGTATCAGTGGTGAAATAGGGATTACCTGTACCAGCACCAAAAATAACCACCCGACCTTTTTCAAGGTGACGAGTTGCTCTTCTTTTAATAAACGACTCTGCAATTTGCTCCATTTTAATGGCAGACAGCAAACGTGTTTTTACACCACATGCTTCTAAAGACGACTGAAGAGCCATACTATTAATCATAGTTGCCAACATCCCCATATAATCGCCTTGCACACGATCAATAGCGCCATCTTCTTCTTGAATTCCTCTAAAAATATTACCTCCACCAATAACAATAGCTACTTCAACACCAGCTTCTGTTAGTTCTTTAATTTCTTTTGAATATTCAGATAATCTATTATGATCAATTCCAAATTGTTTATCACCTAGTAAGGATTCACCACTAAGTTTTAGAAGAACTCTTTTAAATTTCATTATTTTATGTTGAAAAAGTTACAAAAAGCGAAAATTAGGACAAAAAAAAGAGAGATTGAAACAATCTCTCTTTTTTTAAAATCTTAATATATTAAGATAAAGATATTCTTGAAAATTCAGTAACGGTTAACCCTTTACTAACAGAACTTAAATACTTCTGAACAGAAACTTTATTGTCTTTAATAAATGCTTGATCTAAAAGGGTAGCTTCTTTGAAGAATTTACCTAAACGACCTTGCGCAATTTTGTCAGCCATAGCTTCTGGTTTGCCTTCTTGAATAGCTAAATCTCTACCAATCTCTAATTCTTTATCAATTACAGACTGTGGAATAGATTCTTTATTCAAAGAAACTGGGTTCATTGCAGCAACTTGCATTGCCACATCTTTACCTGCTTCAGCAACGCCATCAGCAGATTGATTTAAACCCACTAATGTTGCCACTTGGTTTCCTGGGTGATTGTATGCCACTACCGTATCTGCATTAATAGCAGTTACCGCAGATAAATCTAATTTTTCACCTATTTTACCAACTTGGTCAATAATATGAGCATCAACAGTTAAACCGTCAAAATCCTGACCTTTTAACTCATCAACAGACTTAGAACTAGTCGCTAATGCGATTTCAGCAATTTTAGTTACTAATTGAATGTAGTTATCGTTTTTAGCAACGAAATCAGTTTCACAGTTCAAACGAACTACAACACCATTGGTTCCGTTAGTTAAAGCAATAGCTAATCCTTCTTTAGCTTCGTTATCACCTCTCTTAGCAGCAACTTTTTGACCTTTTTTTCTAAGGATCTCAATGGCTTTCTCTGCATTACCCTCAGCTTCCACTAAGGCTTTTTTACAGTCCATCATACCTGCACCCGTTTGCTTACGTAGTGCATTTACTTCTGCGGCAGTAATTTTCATGATACTAATCTTATTCTAATTATTTTTCAGCTACAACCTCTCCAGTTGACGCACTTGATTCGTCTTTTGCTTCTTCCGCCTTAGGAGCCTCAACTACTGGAGCTTCTTCTGTTTTAGGAGCTTCTGTGGTTTCTGCCTTTGGCGCTTCTTTTGCTTTAGGAGCCGCTTCTACTTTAGGTGCATCTTTCGTTGCCGCTTTTGCATTAGTACGCTCTTTTAAACCTTCGATCACTGCATCAGCTAATACGCCAACAATAGCGTCAATAGAAGAAGATGCATCATCGTTAGAAGGAATTGGGAAATCAATTACAGTTGGATCTGTATTTGTATCTACCATTGCGAAAGTAGGAATCCCTAATTTTAGAGCTTCCGAAGTTGCAATATTTTCACGGTTAATATCTACAATAAAGATAGCCGCTGGTAGGCGAGTCAATTCTTTTATAGGACCTAAATTACGATCTAATTTTTCACGTTGACGAGACATCATTAAACGCTCACGTTTTGCAATATTAGAAGAGTCTGGATCAGCCAACAATTTGTCGATATGGTCCATTTTTCTAATCGCTTTACGAATAGTGGCAAAATTGGTTAACATACCACCGGGCCAACGCTCAGTAACGTAAGGCATACCTGCACGTTCTGCATGTTTTGCAACGATAGCTTTGGCTTGTTTTTTAGTTGCTACAAACATGATCTTACGACCAGATTTAGCCATTTGTTTCATGGCAGCAGCAGCTTCAGCAAGCTTAACTTGAGTTTTATTTAAATCAATGATATGGATCCCGTTCTTCTTCATGAAGATATATGGAGCCATTCTTGGATTCCATTTACGAGATAGGTGTCCGAAGTGCACACCTGCATCCATAAGTTCTTTATATGATACTTTTGACATTTGAATCTTTTTTTAAATTTTGTTCACTTTCTTTTTACCAAGCGGCAACACACAAGTTTTGCAAAAAGCAGTCTTGCATGTTTAGATTCTGAACCCGAAACGGATTAACGTTTTGAGAATTGGAATTGTTTACGCGCTTTTGGTTGACCGAATTTCTTACGTTCTACCATTCTTGGATCTCTTGTCATTAAGCTTTCTGCTTTTAAAAGAGGTTTATTTTCTTCATTAATTTTCACTAATGCTCTAGATATACCTAATCTAATTGCTTCAACTTGACCTGTAGTTCCACCACCTTTTACATTAACCTTTACATCGTACTTTTCAACGTTGTCAGTTAATTCGAATGGTCTATATAACTTAGCTCTTTGTGTAGCTAAAGGGAAAAAGTTCTCTGGTGTACGACCGTTGATTACAACAGCTCCAGTACCTGGAGTTAAGTAAACACGAGCAACAGAGCTCTTTCTTCTTCCTAATGCGTTAATCATTTCCATATTACAATTCTACTTTTGTCGGTTTTTGTGCTTCGTGTTCGTGCTCAGTCCCAGCATATACATGCATGTTCATGTAAATAGCTCTACCCAACTTAGTTTTTGGAAGCATACCTTTAATGGCAGATTCAAAAACTTTTGTTGGCTTTTTAGCCATTACTTCATCAGCAGTCAATGTTCTTTGACCTCCTGGATATCCAGTATGACGAATGTACGTTTTCGTTGTAGCCTTAGTACCTGATAACCTGATTTTGTCAGCATTTAAAATGATAACATAATCACCATTATCTGAGTGAGGAGTGTAAGCTGGCTTATGCTTACCTCGTAGCAATTTTGCTACCTCTGATGCAGCACGACCTAAGATCATGTTTTCTACATCAATAACCAACCATTTCTTGTCGGCTGATTCTTTGTTGACCGATTTGGTCCTGTAACTTAAAGTATCCAATGTGTTACGCTTTAATTCAATTCATTAATCCAATCCCCGAAAAATCGGGCTGCAAAGATAGATTTTTAATCTTTTCTTGCAAGGGGTTATTAACAATCAATTTGAAACAATTATCAACCTAGCCAATTTTCCTGCAAAAATATGGCCTTCAGCAGGTTTAAGTCTAAAAAAATCGATCTAAAAATGAGCGTGATTTCAAATTTAATGCACTAATTCACAATGTAAAGAGGCTTTTAAACCGTTGTAAAAATGAGTGTGTAATAAAAATGAGCTTTGTTCACCATCTTTTCAACGAATTAACAATTTGAGACGTTTAAAACTACCTCTGGTAAAACAGCCCTAAGGTGATTATTAAAATGGAGAAGAAGAAAAATGGCCAGTAATTTACTTTATGACCAACAAATTATTTCGGGTGAGACAGGTGTTGTTTTCCAGATCTATATTGACAATAGAGATTGCGGCCATCATAATATAGATGACTAAATAAAAAATTTCTAAATAAGTCACTTCTGGAGAGAAAATGGTTTGCCTGAAATCAATGTATGCCAACACCAGAAAAAATAAGAGTCCTGCTACAGTTTCAATTCTAATGTTAGCAGATACTTTTACATAAAAACAATTCATGCATAGTATTAAATCTCTAATTCTTGCGATCCCCTTTTTTATTATCTCCTGTACGGAACAAACCGCATCCGATCATCAGGAAATAGCTGCTTTAACTGTTGAGCAAGTCCAAAAGGCTAAAGCACATGTTCAAAATGTAAATCCACAGCAGTTTCATCAGCTCATTGCGAAAGCAGATGGAATAATTTTAGATGTAAGAACTCCTGAGGAAACCGCCAAAGGCGCCATTGAAAATGCAAGTTTTATTAATGTGAATGACCGCGCTTTTGTTCGAAGAATTAAATTAATGCAAAAAGATAAACCTATTTATGTGTATTGTGCATCGGGTGGACGAAGCGCAAATGCTGCAGATTTACTAATTCAAAATGGGTTTAAGGATGTATATAATTTATCTGGTGGAATTAGAAGCTGGACCGCTTCGGGGTTTGAGATCACTCCTCCTAAGGAAGGATCCATTTCAAACGTAACTCAACTTACATTTCCTGAATTTATGAAAATGTTAGATACTGAAAAACCTGTTTTAATTGACTTTCATACTCAATGGTGTTCTCCTTGTAAAAAAATGAGTCCTATAATTGATGCACTGACCACAGAAAATAAAGGCAAAGCAGAAATTCTAAAAATTGATGTAGATCAAAGTATTGAAGTGGCACAAAAATTAAATATTAAAGGGGTTCCCGTTTTTATTCTGTATGAAAACGGTAAAGAAACATGGAGGCAATCAGGTATTTTAACTCAAGCAGAATTACAGGCAGTTTTGGATGGGGCCATGGGTTTGATGTAACAATTTGTTGGCTTATGATCACATAAAACCCAATCTCCTTGCTTCCTTGACTCTGTGGTCTTCTAGCTCCACACTTATTATTCAATCACCAAAGAACCCCACGTTTCATTTAAACGGTAATTATATACCCCCGATTTAAGATGACCCACCGAAATGGTGTTTTGATAAGGATGGAGTGTTTGGGTGAGAACCAACCTACCTACCATGTCGTAGAGTTTTAGCTCAAAATGCGGTTGATTACCCAGCAATAAACCGGGTGTAATATCAAAATGTATTATTTCACTACCAGGGTTAGGGTAAATTTTTAATTGTACGATAG
>JBLFZF010000148.1:0-6369 GCA_047610145.1 Salibacteraceae bacterium
AATTTAGTGATCGGCTCGGTGGTTTGATAATGGGAAAAAGAAATAATAAGTCCATTAAATTGGCAATGGAAGATAGCTTTAGGCAAAGCAGCATATAAGCTCGTAGATGTGAACACTACTTCTGCGAAAGGCTTGTACCCGTCAATAAACCATCAAAAGAATCCATACACAATAGGCATGGTTTTGTGCCTGTTATCTTTTATGCTTTTTTTTTCATCCTGAAATATGAGATTTAACAGGAATTCTAACTCACTCAAATGACACCGTTTTTAATACTGCATTAACCATATCATAAATCAATGACTTTAAACACTTTAACACATTACATTGCTAGTTAAATAGAGTGAAATAACTCAGTCGTATTCCTGTTTTTTTTTGTCGATAGGTTATGGGTATAGCAACGAACTATTTAACGATTAGCATGAAAAGAATGAAACGGTTAGAACGGCTGCACTCTCCATTAAAAGGATGATTTACTTCGTATTCAAATAAGTACAGAACCCAGGCTCCATTTATCTTCTTATCCGGAGCCTGGTTTTTACCTGTTTATATGAACTAGTATGCGGTATTCTTTAATTTTTAATGATTTTATACGTCTGTGAACCTACGTTCAAAAAGTACATGTTTGGAGCAAGGTTGTCCATTTGAATAGTGAACCTATTTGAATGGATACTCCCTCTTTTAACCACTTGGCCAATAATTGAAGTAATCTTAAACGGTATTGGTTCCTCAAACTCATTGAGAATGGTGAATACATTTGAAAATGGATTTGGATAAAAGGTAAATCCGTTGGTATTAGATTCCTCTACACTCGTTATCATTAAATAGTTAGATCTATTAGGAGTCGTATGAATGAAGTCTACCGTGTTCACGTCTCCATCTGGAGAACGGCCAAAAGAAACATCTTCTTGCTGAGCAGAGAATGTTAATTCATCAATGGTGATGACGTTTTGGTCATCTAAAAAGCTCAATTGAAGTGTTTCTCCTGAAGAGGACAATTTAAACGGGAGGTGATTCATCCCATCTTCTGTGTCATTATCCGCAAAGAACAACGCAAAACTAATGCCGTCCATAATCATTGTACCCGCACTATTTACTGGGATTTTCCATTTAGTTGGATCTGCGGTATCATCCGATAAAAAGTACCCTCCTAAATCTACCTGTTGGTTTCCCCCGTTATAGATCTCAATCCAATCTTCAAAATCTCCATTGACATCGATCGTATCCGCCCCGTTTTTTGCCAATGCTTCGTTAATGAATAAGCTATCGTAAAATAATTTTACTTGATTTTCCGCTTGGAAAGTGGGTTGTGTAAAGTTTCTTAATAAGTTCGTGCCATCTGGAAATCTTCCGTAAGAAACATCACTTATACGACTGCTGAAACTGAACGTATCACTTGGTATGGTATCTATCCCAATAACTTGGTATACCCCTACTTGTTCTCCACTACCAGATAAACTGAAATTGGTGTGTGTTTCTCCTTCTAAAGTATCTCCATCGGCATAAAAGGTAATAAACTCACCCGGGTGCAAATTACTTAAAGCCGTATCCGTTAGTAGGATTTTCCATTTACATTGATTATCTAAATTATCAGTGAGGTAGAATTGATTCAAATCAATAGGCACACTCCCCTTATTGTATAATTCAATCCAATCTACATATTGTACTGAACTGTCGACTACTCCACTAGAATTGGATGCTTGTATTTCATTAATTACTAGATAATCTATTGCGGTAGCGTTTAGCTGATATACTGCGGTATAACTGGTATCGCTATTTAGTACAACGCTTATAGTGCTGCTTGTATCTCCTGTTTCTAGCCAATGTGAAAAAATATATCCTGGATTTGGTAACGCACTAAGTTCGATGGATGTGGTTTTATAATACGTTCCATTCCATGGTAAGTCATCGTGCAATAAGGTACTAAACTCAATTTTACCGGCATGGGGTATGTTTTCATCTAGCGATACATTAACAGTGGCGTTTCCAAGGGAAAGGAATTGGCGGGTATGATCCCAAATATACCCGCCTCGATCATTAATAAAAACCTCTGCTACTCCTACTCTGTTCAACCAATCTTGGGTAGCAGGTATGTGGTTCCAGCGGTCTAAATGTCCCCCAATCTCAGGTAAAATCTCTTGTTTTAAGTCGTTTAATATCGCCAATTGATTACTTGTTGTAAAAACCGTGTTTTTAAGATCGGCAAATCTGTTGGCAAAATGATCTTTAAAGCCATTGTTTTCCATCAACTTTAGAAACATAATACGCGACCAAATTGGATAACCTGCTGTATCGCTTAACCAGGTGTATGCGTTTCTATCCGCCTTACAAACGCTCCATGCACCAGCAGTTATATCGGTATCAAAAAGTATCCAGTTCCATTTATGGTTAGGTCCTTGTTGCTTGTAGTACTTGATGTTATTGTGAGGCCATTCTCTATTATTGTAAAAGATTTCCACCAGATAATAATCAATAAAATTTTCAATGTTTATCTGGTTTTCAACGATAGCGTAATTTGCAGGAATAGTCAGATCATTGGCAGTGATGTAGCTTACTAGGTTTAGATATTCTGTGTTAGATCCCTCAATAATATCCGCATTCCCCTGAAGTAAATCTATGCTGTCTTTATCCATTCCATACAGATTTTCTAAGTGATGCTCATCTGCTTTCTCTCTTAAGATATGAATACCCCAGTATTCTCCATTTAAAAATACAATAGTGGGTTGTGAATGCATATTCACCATATTTAAGTCTTCTGCTACTCTATTTATAAAGGCGTCTCTAATGATGGATCTGCTGTAATCCTGCCCGCCATTTCTAAGAACAATACGATCGAATTCATCTATGGTTCTGCCGTTAAAAAAGTCGTAATTTAATTCTCCAGGACCATATTCCGATCGCGCAACAATTTTCAATGATTTTTGCGAATAACTTCGGGTAATTCCACCGTGAAGTTTCAAACCTACATTTTGAGATACCACCAAATTTGAATTCTTATCGAAGTATTCAAAGTGTGCAGGTGACTCATTATTTTGCTGGTAAAAATTAGAGGCCGTAAACCAAGGTCCACTTCCGGGGTTTAAACCCGGTACGTAAAACCCGCTATCTGGACTAAATAAGTAATTAGGGTCTGTCACTACGGATGCTATGGGCAAAGAATAATTTAGCCCCATAATAAACGATTGGCTTTTGACATCGGTAATTGGAACGCCATTATCAAACAAAGCATATCGTATGGTTGTAATCTTCGGAACTATGCTGGTTGGAGCTGAAAAAACTACTGCGCTTGGAATCATGCTAAAGTAATTTGAATCTTGACTTCTATTCTTAATAACTATAGGAGTTGTTAAGACTGTAGATAGTGCCGTTGGTATATTCCCATCCAAGGTATAATGAATGGTTCCTGGTGTGTTGGCCGTGATTGAGAAAATGATACTATCCGGAAAAACGCCAGATGGATGCGATGGGGTTAATCCGGGAACAATGGTCGTATTGTTTATCGCCTCAGGAGTGGTTGTTGCGCTAATTACCCAATTAGAATCACCATCAGTAACTCTAGCGTAGCTTAAGTCTGCCGGAATAGTAACCGCTGCTGAGGAATCTATAATAACGCCATTTGAATTGACGAGATAAATTGATTCTCCAGAACTTGAAATACTGAAATTAGTATGGAACTGCGGTTGTCCTCGATCTTTTCCAGAAGCAAAAATCAACAGGTGATTCCCTCCAGTTATAGATGTGTCTGGTATAAGCCATTTAGTCAAGTTCTGTCGGTCATCTGTTAAATGGAAACCAACCATCGATGTGATAGACATTCCGGAATTGTAAATTTCAATCCAATCGCTATAGTCCCCATCTATATCCGTAACGGTAGACACATTTTTAGCCTGTATTTCATTAATTAAAAACTGCTGTGAAAAAGAAGTCTGCGTGCAAATGGTAAAAAGTACGGTCAAGGCAAGGTAACAGATTTTTTTTTTCATAAATTTTATTTTTCGCGTAACCATCAAACGGCATGCCTTTTTTGTATAGTGTCTGTTTTACAGGTCTTAGATATACGTTAGCAGAAATAACGCTCTACTATTGGGAGTACTATTCCATTAATGGGAATTTTGAACACTGTTTTTTTTAGTAACGAGTCTATCCCTTCAACCAGATACATTCATCCTATAGATTCATTGCCTTTCTATGGTCTGTACTAAAAAAAACGAAGACCTAACTACAGCAAATACAGAAGGGATGCGACTAGGCTATACAACGCATGTATTAAAGAAGCTAAATAGGACTAGATCGGTGTCGTTTTATAAAGGAGGAGGCGGAATATATAAGTAAGGAAAACAGTTCGTAACCACCGGTTATTTTTTAATTCTAAAAGTGAATTTTGGGTAGGAGTAAAAAGGATAATAATCCACCTAATTACTATAGGTTTACCCCTCCATTTTTGTCGTTGTTTAATGCGTCAAAATTAATAGAAACATCTCCTGCGGTTACCCCTTAAGAAACAGAGTCCTCCTTTTTTTTTGTCTAATAACCCAAAAAATTCACCGATATCTACCCCGCTTGAATTTCCCATTAAGCTACGTAGCCATTTAGTGGCTGTCTAATTTAATTGGCAAGTGCCTGAGGTGTGCTGTTTGAATTTGATGTAGTAGCATCTGCAGAAGCTTCTTTTCTACTCCGCAACTTGCAAGAATCAAAAAAGTAGAAACGGATGGTATTAATTTTTCATTTCCCTTTTTTTAGTCTCGTAAGTCTACTCGTTGTTTTAAAATTTAGTGGATTACAATTCTGTAAAAGTGGTGTATGCTCGTTTCATTGTGAGGTGTCATCATTAACACTCACTTCCTATTTGTGTAACATGAACACTTATAGGTAAAATAAACACCCTTGATCTCAGGTCTATTTGTGTACAACAGACACTTATTATCGCAAGAGATTGATTTAGATATGTTTACTAAATAATATACAAGAAGTACTCTTGCGCATACCTGAGTTCAAAAAGTTCAGTGTACCTTTATTGCGTGAAAAACACGCAAAATATTTCAGTCACTGTTGACGCCATTGTTTTTGGATTTCAAAGAGATTCTGGAGTCTCTGTTTTATTGATTAAAAGGAAGTACGCTCCCTTTAAAGGTAAGTGGGCAATTCCAGGTGGATTTGTAGATCCAAAAGAATCTTTAGACGCTGCTGTAGAGCGGGAGTTACTGGAAGAAACAGGAATGAAAATTGATTACATTGAACAATTACACACGTTTGGAAAACCAAATAGAGATCCTAGAAGTCACACTATTTCGATAGCGTATTTGGCTCTGGTGAATTCCAGTAAAATGGAAAATATTAAAGCCGGAGATGATGCCGCTGAAGCCGAATGGTTCAATATTAAACATCTTCCTTTATTGGCTTTTGATCACCGTCAGATATTAAATATGGCTATTGAACGACTCCAGTTTCAAATGGTTCATTATCCCATAGCCTTTGAATTATTGGACCGGAAGTTTGCTTTTTCCGACCTAGAAAACCTCTACTCTACCCTACTGGATAAGCCGGTAGATAGAAGAAATTTCAAGAAGAAAATTATAAAACTAGGTGTACTAGATGAATTGGATGAAAAAGTAAAGTCCTCTGGCGTTGGGCGACCCGGAAATTATTACGAGTTTAATAAGAATGCTTTTATTAGATTAGAGCGAGAAGGACTGAGTTTTAACATGTAATTTTTTTGCCGGTAAAACTGTTCATAAAATTTAAAACCTCCCTTTTAAGTCGGTGCGTATAAAACTACATTTGCTTGACAAAAACAGAATACAATGGCTGAAGAAGCATTACCCCCATGTCCTGAATGTAAATCAGAGTTTACTTATCCCATGGATTCTATAATGGTTTGTCCTGAATGTGCGCATGAATGGAATCCAAACGATGTTGAAGAAGAGGACTCTGTAGTGAAGGACTCTAACGGAAACGTACTTGTAAATGGAGATTCAGTAACAGTAATTAAAAATTTACCCGTAAAAGGAATGCCTAAGCCTATTAAATCAGGCACAAAAGTTAAAAACATCCGCCTAACAGAAGGCGCGCATAACATTAAATGTAAAATTGATGGCTTTGGCTCTATGGAACTGAAGTCGGAGTTTGTGAAGAAAGCTTAACTCCTCCTCGACCCTGGATTAGTTCTAGTACCTATTTCCCTCTGAACTTAAAATTTCATGCCAGGAGCACCTTAAGTTTAGCCGTGTGCTATTCCTGATTTTTACAAGTTGTAAAAAAGAGAATCTGTCTACTTCCTGTATTTCATTGACAGTACGCTTGCTCACGTATACCCTAAAATATCGAAACCGAATAAGCACCTATTTATCGGCAATAAGGCTTAGGCAA
>JBLFZF010000149.1:0-6270 GCA_047610145.1 Salibacteraceae bacterium
TACATAATGCTAAATCAAAAAGATAACTATCCGGAAGTAATTATAGAAATGACTACCATATTGCAAGTTTCGAGTTGGGGAAAAAACAAAGCGAACTATCGTACTATTTTGACCCAATTTGAAGAATCTTTAATAATATAAGACATGACTAGAACAGAAAAACAACGTTTATCCGGACGTATTATCACCTCTTTTATTTTTATTGGTTTAGCCATTTTATTTACCTCTAAAATACTACCTGCAGGATGGGGCTTCTTATTGTTCCTTGTCGCTTGGACTCCCAAATTATCTCAACTAATTCTAAGACGTTTCAACTGGGCAAAATCGCTATTGATTCACCCCGCAAATATTTTGAATTATTCAGAAAATCGAACCCTGTTTTTTAGACTCTCTAAAGAAAACACGTATGCCAAATTAGTAGAGGTATTGAAACAGAATCATTGGGTAATTCAATTGCAAAACCCAAATACTGGAGAAATCAACAGCCGAACAGTCAAGACCGCATTTGGCAACAATATGTACCTTAAATTGGAACAAGTAAACGCAGAAACACAGGTTACTATAGACTGGATAGATTTCCGACCTTGGGGCAATCCCAATCATCGAGATTCAAAAATCACGGACCTCATTAATCAATTTGAAGATTCACTAACTATATAATTTACACCTATGAAAATAGTAGTGAATCTAGACGTTATGCTAGCTAAGCGTAAAATGAAAGTAAAGGAACTTTCCGGAATAATTGGAGTAACTCCTGTTAACCTTTCTATATTGAAACAAAGCAAAGGCAAAGCGATTCGGTTTAGCACCTTGGCGGCCATTTGTCAGGCCTTAGATTGTCAACCTGGAGATTTATTGGAGTATCAAGATTAAATCTTCAACCTACCCAATACTACACGAGAGGGAAGCATAGCTGCAAAACTTCCAATAACCACAATAATGGAAAATATAGAAACAACATCCATTAATTGCAATTCTACAGGGTAGTAATCTACCAGTAATCCTTCTACCGGAATAAATCCAAATTGCGATTGTGCAACCACTAAAATTACTCCGAGTATCAACCCAATGATTCCTCCGGTAAGCGATATTAAAAGCCCTTCGACAAAGAAGATGTTTTTTATGGTTTTATGGGTGGCTCCCATACCGCGTAACACAAAAATGTCGCGTTTCTTATCCAATATTAAAATGGTGAGTGATCCAATCACGTTAAACGTAGCAATCAATAGAATAAACGATAGAATTAAGAACGTTGCCCACTTTTCAGTATTATTTGTTTTATATAAAAGCTCGTTTTGCTCATAACGTGTCTTCACCTCAAACTCATCACCCAATATGGCTTGGAGTTTTTCTTTGGCTAGTTCTGCAGCGTATGGGTCATACAGCTTTAATTCGTAAGCCGTTAATTGCCCTTCTTTTTGTAAAAGCAGCTCCACGAAGTCAATGGGAGCCACCGTGAATTTGGCATCAATATCTTGGTTAACGGCAAAAACACCTGATGGAGATATCGGTTCAATGTAAAATGAATTTTCGATGCTCACATTATTAGAGCCACCACTTTTGGCTGCATACACAAAAATAGGACGTAACGCATTTTGGATAAACATGCCCAGTTTCTCGGCCACAAAATAACCCACCATTAATTTCGGATTCCCATTAGACGCATACAAGTTAGCTTCCCCAGCCCACATCAAACTGTCAATTCCGCTACGTTCAATAAAACTCGTATCCACTCCTTTTATAACCGCAAATGCTTGACTTTCTTTGTATTTGATAAGAACTGTTTCTTCTAGAGAACGTCCAATAGTATGAACTTCTTCTACCGACAATATTTTACTTTGTAAGGCAACATCATCAAAAAATGTTTTGGAGTTAACCGCCTCAATTCTAATCTCTGCATCAAAGCTAGAATACAACCCTTCTACGAGGTTATTGATTCCATTAAAAGCAGACAACACTAAAATAAGCGCCATCGCACCCACTCCAATACCGAACATAGACACGAACGAAATAAGGTTAATCACACTTTTTTTCTTTTTCGAAAAAAGGTATCTCTTAGCTATGAATATAGGAAGATTCAAAAGAAGCTACTCTTTCAACAGTTGATCAATCTCATCTGCATAATCTAGAGAATCATCTCCGTAAAAGGCAATTTGAGGTACGATTCGCAGTTGATGGCGAATACTTTTACCTAAGGTAAAACGAATTTGAGGAACGTGTTCTTTTAAAACAGCTACATCCGCACTTAGATCTGAAGTTGGAAAAACACTCACGTATACTTTCGCAAAACTTAAATCCGGACTAATACGAACAGTAGTAACCGTAGTCATTTTACCCGGTAACATTCCAGCTTCGCTACGTTGAATAATGGTACTCAACTCTCTTCTTAATAATTCGGAAACCTTATCTTGTCTTAATGAACTCATTTTAATTCTGTTTTGCAGCGGCAAAGATAAAGGAGTTTATTTGGCGAATAACGAACTTTAACCGACTTATTTACTGAAACACATGAGAAGTATATAATTAGGCTGTAACCTTGTTAGAGCGGCCTATAAAAAGCTGCGAGACTAAGGCTACCACAATCACAACCGTACTTCCAATCACGTTATACCACAAATAACCGAGGTCAATAATAGCATACACCGTCATTAAATGAAGAGTAAGCACTAGAACCTGTCCAGTTACCGCCCCTATTAACAACGCTTTTTGTTGAATCCGTTTAAAGAAAAAGGCCACTAAAAATATTCCAAGGATAGTTCCGTAAAACAAAGAACCTAAAATATTAACCAACTGAATTAAATTCTCAAATAGATGGGCCGACAAAGCAATTCCAATAGCCATCACTCCCCAAATAACGGTTAGCCATTTTGAAGCAGATACATAATGTTGATCTGAGCCATCCTTTTTAAACAATCGCTGATAGTAATCTACCATGGTGGTGGACGCCAATGCATTTAACTCACTTGCTGTGGACGACATCGCTGCCGATAGTATGACGGCTAGCAACAATCCAATTACCCCATGTGGCAGGTACTTTAGAATAAAGGTTAAAAATACATAATCGGTATCTTTTCCATCCACCCGTATATCCGCTTTTGTGACTACATCTCGAATATCGCCTCTTAAATCTTGAGACTGTTGATACAGCTCTACGGATTTTTTTCTGTATACTTCTTTTTGCGCTACATCATCGGTAGACAAATAGTTTTGAATGGCTTTTTTCTTTTCGCTAAACACTACTGAATATTGCGATTCTAATTCCTGAAAAGCAACTCCTTGTTCGGTTTGGTAAATCCTTTCTTTACCCGGTGCATTAAAGAATGCAGGGGGTTCATTAAACTGATAAAACACAAAAACCATTAAACCCACAAACAGAATAAAGAACTGCATGGGTATTTTAAGAACCGCATTAAACATCATACCCATTCGGCTTTCTTTGATGTTCTTTCCACCCAAGTAACGTTGAACCTGCGACTGATCCGTTCCAAAATAAGACAACGACAAGAAAAACCCACCCAATAGACCTGTCCAAATCGTGTATCTGTTACTCAAATCAAAATCAGTATTAATGATCTCCATTTTGCCTAATACCCCTCCAAGGTCAACCGCTTGGGCAAACGTTACATCTTCACTTAGGTATTGGATAATTAAAAAGAATGCGGTAAACATCCCAAACATGATAATTCCCATTTGCCATTTTTGGGTTAAACTCACTGCTTTAGTCCCACCAGAAACGGTATAAATAATAACCAGAATCCCGACAAAAATATTGGTCCAATCTAAATCCCATCCGAGTAAAGAAGACAATACAATAGAAGGCGCGTAAATGGTAATTCCTGCAGCTAAACCTCTGGAAACCAAAAACAAAAAGGCGGTAAACAAACGTGTATGCACCCCAAACCTACCTTCCAAATATTCGTAAGCAGTGTACACATTAAGCTTATAATAAATAGGTATAAAAACAGCGGATACGACAATGAGAGCTAGGGGTAAACCAAAATAAAATTGGATAAAACCCATTCCATTTTCGTAGGCCTGTCCAGGAGTCGACAAAAATGTAATGGCACTCGCCTGAGTCGCCATTACCGAAAGTCCGATTGTCCAAGCTCCCATTTCATTATCGCCCTTCAAATAACTCGCTATGCTGTTATTCTTCCGCGTTTTCCACGCCCCATATAAAACGATGAATAGAAGAGTTCCAATAAGGATAATCCAATCTAAAACTACCATAATGACGATATATATAAATATCCTAAAATTTGAACAACTAGAAAACCGAGCACCAACACGTACACTTTAGTCCAGTTTGTATTTGAATTATCTTCCATTATTTAGTTGTTGTAACCTCGGTAATTGGAGCTCCGTAGCTAATCAAATTTGCGAACAGTTTATAGGCACCCACCACTCCAGCAGGCAATTGTCTAAAGAATGAAATCCCAGTAAACACATATTGTCCGTTTCCGTAATCTGCTACTAGAAGAGACCCTTTCTTTAAATCTTCACCCATATCATTCCAACCTAAAATCGGAGTGTAATTGGGATCCCATTCATCTGCAAAATACAAACCTCTTTCTTGCACCCAGTTGTCAAAATCTGCATCCGTTATAATATTAGGCGTTTTAAGAATTGGATGATCTTTTTGTAACCGAATCACTTTAGCATTTTCTTCCGTTACTCGATCTCTTGAAAGCTTAAACGGGTAAGGCCCAAGCTCATCGGTTACCATACCTCTATTTGTATTGTATTGCACCATCACAAAACCACCATCAAACACATATTTCTTAAGTATCGGAGCAGCACTTTTCATGGCTTTTATAGAATTATAAGCTCTAATTCCAACAATAACTCCATCTACACTTTGTAGATCTTTCCTACTCATTTTTGCAGGGTTCAATATCGTTACTTGACACCCCATTTCTTTTAATGCTACTGGAATTTCATCTCCAGAACCTTTGATGTAGCCAATATTTTTACGCGTAATCTTTATATTTTCTTTAATTAAAAGCAATTCTGATTTAGGCATCACAACTTGCGTTTGCATGTGCGGATAGGCAATTTCTATCAATCCATTTTCAAACTTCTCCTGATCAGATTCCCATACTTGGACCTTTAGAGAATTTAAGCTTTCAAAAGCTCCGTTTAAAGAGAAATTTACTGGAACTGACTGCCCATCCATTAAGCTATCAATGGTTACAACATCGGAATTTTGGATTTCCGAATCCCCCCAAGACAATTGAACCTTGATCTTTTTAGCAGATTTATTCGCTCTTACCCGTACTTCAATTTCATTATTTAAAGACAAAGTCACTTTCTTGGTGAACCAAACAGAAAGTGGCTCCACCACATTTACCTGTCGATACAACTCTCCTCTCACTCTATCCGTCCATTTATACATTAACGGACGTGAATAAATCAAATCGCCTTTTGATGTATGTATGGTGAACTCTGCATTAACAACTGCGTTATTTTCTGGCTGCCCAATCAACTTAGTCTCATTGACCACAAAGGTATTATCGTCATTTTCTTGCGCTAACCAATAGGGGGTTGACACTGTTTTGATTCCAGAAACTTGTGTCTCCACCTTGAAATAGGTATTGCTCAATTTCTCATTCATCAACTTCTCTACATCCCCTATTTCAACCGAGGTTAACACAAATTCATAATTTGATTGGGAAATAGCATATGTGGTAACCTTAAAGTTTTCTCCCACCACTAAAAGTGGCTTTTCCGTCCGGAAATCCAACCATAAACCCGCACAAGAAGCGATAATATCTTTAACAGACGCTGCCTTTTCTTGCTGGTAAATATGCGCTGGCATTTCTTGTATTTCAAAGTACAAGTCTAACAACGCATCTACACTTTTAGCGGGGTAACTCACTTCATAATTCGCAATGATTTTCTCCAATTTATTTTGAATAATCTTCCCTCCATCCAGATCATTCCACGAACGCATGTGGTTTTGTAATACATCTTTTTTGGTAGAATCTCCGTGTATTAATCTTAAGTACTCTACTTTATCTCCTCTTTGAATACTCATACCAAAACCTTGACTTTGATGCTGGCTTCTTGACACAGAAGCAATCTCCGAATAAGACACTCCTAATAGCGGATCATACGCACCAATATTTAAGGTGACGTATTCCTCCTTATGGTCCGCAATGTCTTTATTCCACCAAGAGCTTTCGTTCCAGTACAACTTTTCTGTTTTCCAAACCCCAAATTCTTTTACCGTTTCGAGAAACTGAGTTTCATCCGCTGCAGCTTCAAACG
>JBLFZF010000150.1:0-6265 GCA_047610145.1 Salibacteraceae bacterium
GGCTTTAAATTCATCTGGAGAAATCTCACCCAAACCCTTAAATCGGGTGATTTCAGGCTTGCCTTTTAGCTTTTGCATCGCTCTTTGCCGCTCTTCATTAGAGTAGCAATAAATTGTTTCCTTTTTATTACGGACTCTAAATAAGGGGGTTTCTAAAACGAATAAGTGTCCGGATTTTACCAAATCCGGAAAAAACTGTAAGAAAAAGGTAATTAACAATAACCGAATGTGCATTCCATCTACATCCGCATCTGTGGCTAAAACTACTTTATTGTACCGTAACCCTTCTAGTCCATCTTCAATATTTAAGGCCGATTGTAACAGATTGAATTCTTCATTCTCGTAGACAATTTTTTTGGTCAATCCGTAACAATTCAAAGGTTTTCCTCGTAAACTAAAAACCGCTTGTGTTTTTACATCTCTTGACTTGGTAATTGAACCAGAGGCAGAATCACCCTCTGTTATAAATAATGTAGTTTCATCAATACCTTCTTTTTTGGTATTGTAGTGTAACCTACAATCTCTCAATTTTTTATTATGTAGGTTCGCTTTTTTCGCTCGATCCTTTGCTAGTTTTTTAATTCCCGCTAAATCTTTCCGTTCTCGTTCTGACTGAACAATTCGCTTTTGAATTTCAGACGCGGCATCCGGATTTCTGTGAAGGAAGTTATCGAATCGTTTAGACACAAAATCCATCACGAATACCTTCATACTTGGACCATCAGGCCCAACATCATTAGATCCTAATTTTGTTTTTGTTTGTGATTCAAAAACGGGCTCCATCACCTTTACACTAATGGCTGCCGAAATTCCAGACCGAATATCTACGGTGTCATAGTTTTTACCAAAATGATCTCTAATTGTTTTGATATACGCCTCTCTAAAAGCGGTTTGATGCGTTCCACCTTGTGTGGTATACTGTCCATTTACAAAGGAGTAATATTCCTCACCATAACTATCTGTATGGGTGATTGCCATTTCAATATCCTCTCCTTCTAAGTGAATAATTGGATACAATGATTTCGCAGATAATTTATTAACTAATAAATCTTTAAGACCATTTTCGGAGCGGATTTTATCTCCGTTGAATAAAACAGTTAAACCTCGATTTAGATATGCATAATTCCAAATCAAACTTTCTACATGCTCTGAACGGTAGTGATAATTGGGGAAAATATTAGGATCTGGTTTAAATGAAAACTTTGTTCCTTTTCGATTAGAGGATTCTACAATTTCCGCATCTTCTCGGATTTCACCTACTGAAAATTCTGCTTTTTTTGTTTTCCCATCTCGAAAAGACTCCACTAAAAAGAATTCAGACAAAGCATTAACTGCTTTTGTACCCACTCCATTTAGTCCTACCGATTTTTTAAAAGCGGCACTGTCATACTTTCCGCCCGTGTTCATTTGCGAAACACACGCCACTACTTTCCCTAAAGGAATACCTCTACCATAATCACGAACCTTAACTAATCCATCTTTAATACTCACTTCTACTGTTCGTCCGTTACCCATAACGAACTCATCTATAGAGTTGTCCAAGATTTCTTTAAGAAGGATGTAAATACCGTCATCGTAGCTTTTTCCATCACCTAGCTTACCAATATACATTCCTGGTCGCAAACGAATATGTTGCTTCCAGTCTAACGATTTAATATGGTCTTCGGTATAGTTTACTTCTTCTGCCATCAATTATCAAAATTGCGTTAAAAATATGGAATTGAACTTCGTAATACAAAGCGTTTTTCACTCAATTATTAACAAAGTATTCAACCCATATCATGAGCCTAATTTGAATTAAAGTAAAGGCAATAATTTAGGTAGTTCCTACTGTTTTTTATCTGTACACTACCCAGAAATTTGATGTTGAAAAATTGGTTGAAATTATTTCTATCTTTTCAATATAAGATTCCATCTATCATTAACTTGGAAGCTTGAATCAAAGCTTTTGAATGACGCATATGAAAAAGATTATTATTATATTATCCTCCCTAATTGCCGTTTTTCTGATTGGTGGGTATTTATTTTTAAACGGAACTGTTAAAGAGTATACCCAAACTGTATCTATGGCTGGTATTACTTCTGATGCAGAAGTAGTTTTCGATTCATACGGGATTCCTCATATTTATGCCCAAACTAACACTGAGGCATTTCGTATTTTAGGATATGTCCAAGCGAGTGATCGATTATTTCAGTTAGAGTTATTGCGCAGAATTGGATCCGGTAGATTGGCTGAAATTTTAGGTGACAGTTTGATTAAGACCGATAAATTTCTTCGAACTATTGGATTAAATGAAAACGCAAAAAGAGCCGCTTTAGCCTTTGAGGAAGAAGCTCCTCAGGATATAAAAGAGAATGTACATGCTTTTTTAGAAGGAATTAACCAATACATTAAAGAAGGTAAAACACCGATTGAATTTAGGCTTATTGGTATTGAAAAATCAGAATTTACAGTGACTGATATTTATAGAATATTAGGCTATATGGGGTTTGGGTTCTCTATGGAGTTAAAGAACGAGCCTATTTTGGATTGGATTAACAGAAATATTGGTTCTCAATACGTAAAAGAACTTTCTATTGATGTAAGAATACCAGATAACAAAATTCCAAGTCAACGGATGGATACGGCTTATTTTGATAACACTTCTCTTTCCCATCATATAAATGAAGTAATTGAATCGCTACCTGTCCCTATTTTTTATGGATCTAATTCATGGGTAATTTCTGGTAAAAAGTCAAAGTCAGGAAAGGTATTATTCGCGAACGACACTCATATTGGATTTTCACAACCTTCAATATGGTATGAGGCACATATAGAAACACCCGACATAAAGTTATATGGTAATTTTTTAGCCGGTATCCCCTTTCCTCTTGTTGGACATAATGCTCATCATTCATGGGGCTTAACCATTTTCCCGAATGATGCGGCTGATTTATATAGAGAAACAATAAAAGAGGACCAAGTGATGTTTAAAAACAAGTGGACGAACTTGGAATATCGAGAAGAGACCATTCAAATTAAAGGAGGAACGGAAGAAACTTTTACGGTAACAAGTACTCCACATGGACCCATAATAAGTGCCTTACCAGCGATGGCCCCAGAATTTGAAAACCCGGTTTCCATGTGGTATACGTCCAATAAAATAACGGATAGAAAACTATATGCTATTGGGCGGTTATCTATGAGTAACAGTTTTGACGACTTGGAAAAAGCGGCTCGAGATATTGATTCACCTGGGTTAAATATTATGTATGGAGATATTGAAGGTAATATTGGCTGGTACGGATCATCTTTCCTGATAAAACGTCCTGATCATGTGCAATCTAAACTGGTTTTAGATGGCGCTTCTGGTAAAGATGAACCATTAGGGTTCTATGACTTCAAAGATAATCCACGCAATATAAACCCAGAAAATGGCTATGTTATATCTGCCAATAATCAACCCGATAGCATTAATGGAATTATTCATCCTGGGTATTATTATGCAGGAGCACGATATAAGGCCATTAATAACGCTATTTCTAAAAAAGATGATTGGGATATTAACTCCATGGCCGAATTAATTACGAGTGATAAATCTCCATTTTATCCAGAAAACGCCAAAGTAATGGCCTCTTTAATCACAAACCCAACAGTAGATCAACAAGCTGTATTACATCAATTGTTAACCTGGAATGGAGAACATAGCACCTCTGATTTGGGTCCTGTGATTTATTACAAATGGTTATATCATATTCTTCACAATTCATTAGCAGATGAAATTACTCAGCGTAGATTTGATTTACTATTAACCAATTCAATGTACTTGCATGCTGTACCTGATTTATTAAGAAATGATACTTCTGTTTGGTGGGATAATATTGAAACAAATGAAACAGAAACTCGCACAGATATAGTTAGATTAGCTTTTGAACAAACGTTTAATGAGCTACAAACGCAACTAGGTAACGATATTTCTGCTTGGAATTGGGGTAAAGTTCACTTTATTGAACATCCACATCTTATTGGAAAGATGAAGCCATTAGATCTGTTATTTAACGTAGGACCCTTTGCTGCTTCTGGTGGCGAAGAAGTAATTAATAAAATAGCCTTTCAATTAAATGCGGATGGTGTGTATATTTCAAAATCAGGTCCCGCAATGCGAATTCTTTTAGACTTTGCAGATGTAGAAAACTCTGTCAGTATAAATCCTACCGGAGCTTCGGGAAACTTTATGAATACACATTACGATGACCAAGCGCAGATGTATGTGAATGGTGAATTTAGAAAGCAAAAAATGAACAAAGCCGATATTTTGGATAATAAAGAAGGGATTTGGATATTTGTACCGGTGAACTAAAATAGTTGATGAAAGTGATGATTTTAAAAGCACCTATTCGAACGAATGAAGGTATTGTCGACCTCTATAGACTAGGTGTACTTCGCGACCTGTAGATTGGTTTTAAATTAACCATCTACGGGCCTAATATTTTAGCCTCCACAAAAAAATTAAAATGAATGTCGATCTGATGTTATTACTTCATCCGTTTCTGTATTCCATCTTAAAGAAAACTCGCCATCCGTATCCATCAACAAGCCATATTCACTGGCATTGGTAGGTAAAGATAATCCTGTAACGTCAAAACTAACGTTTACAGTTCCCACATTGCCAGTTTCATCTACTCTCCCGGTTCGATCTCGTCTAGAACTATATTCTGCAGGCACTTCTTAATTAGCAGTTAAATCTGCATTATCATGACCAATAAGTAGAAACTCCTCATCGCCTAAACTAGAAGGATTACTAATTTCCACAATACCCTAACCCTTTGCAGACGCTATAAAATTATTGTTATTATTCTTTCTTCCAATACCAAAAACATCAGGAGAATGAGTCACATCAAAAGCATACTTATCTCCGTTGGAAGTGATTCCATATTTTGACGATAAATAGTTTTGAACTAAAATTCGCTCCGAGATTTTTAAGTTATCATCAAAAATGATAATCTCCGCGAGATTACCATCTAAAAAAGCAGTCACACCACTGCTATTGGTTGATATACTTACATATATTGAATGGCTAGAATTAGTAAATCCCGTATTATTTTCTTATGGCACATTACTTCTCCCTAGATAAAGTCTAACCAAATTTACGTTTTGAATTGGCAAGCCATAATCGTTTACACAGCCTATTGCTTTTTCTAAAGAGCCATTTTCAGCTATTCCCCATCCAGCATCCCAATTATAATTAGTACTCTTCACAATAAAGGGAGACCAACCATCTGAACAATTAGAATAATCGGCAATTCTAAATATGGTATACTTATCAAACTGGGTTGATACAGCGTTTAAAATTGACATCTAATCATCACTGGATTCAACAAACTGAACAGCGGGATCTCCGTTTATCCAGGAAGTGTTACATCTTGGTCTATTACTTCCCGAACTGAACGCATTATTTTCCATATCCTGAAACATCCAGCCATAAACTAATATTTTGGCCATTTGTTTAAGTTAGATTTTTCGGCATCTAACCATACTAAAAGTTCTGAAGAACCATTCGTTTGCGGCACTCCTCCGGGACCCGTTTGGGAAAACCCGAATAAAGGAACCAAAGTCAATGTGATTCCTAACATGTTTGATAAAAAGAAATGTAATTTCATTATTTGTGTGTTTATGTGGTTTATGAAATATTACCACAATATGTAGTATTCACACTCAAATTATAAATTACTTAAATTTTAAAATGATTAATTTATTCGTGATTTTTGGGTGATTAGGCGAAATCATATGAGCTCAACATAATGGGTATGAGATTACTGAAGTAAGGAAATCTTATTTTTTCATTATTTTTCCATTAAATGATTCTCTTTCAGATTCGATAATGTACAAATAAACACCTGCAGGTAATTCTTTTAAAGATATGGTAATGGTAGATTTATTTTCATATTCTATTGCTGAAATTTGTCTTCCTTGAATATCATATAGAGTTAACAAAAAGAGAGCTCCATTTATTGAGTTCAAATCAAAAGTAACAGATGACGAAGTTGGATTAGGAAAGACAGAAATACTTTCACTTTTAGCAAAATCATCCAACGTCCCGACTAAAGCGTTTTGAAAAAAAATGGTTTGAGTTGCATTCCAATATCTACTTAACATAGATATTTGTTGATTGTTCTTATCATAAAAATTAACCTGAATTCCGGGTTGTACATCTGCTAAGAATGAAATATCGCCATTTAAAGGATTGGTAAAATACACGTCTAAAATATTATTATCAAATGTAGT
>JBLFZF010000151.1:0-6097 GCA_047610145.1 Salibacteraceae bacterium
ACTGGTGTAACGGAAAATTTAGTCGAATTGGGTTTTCAGTCGGGTAGAATGAAAACAGGTACTCCTCCTAGAGTTGATGGTAGAAGTCTTGATTATTCCAAGATGGAAGAGCAGGCGGGGGATATGGATTCGTGGAAATTTTCTTATTTAGATTCTAAAATATTGACACAGCAAAGGTCATGTTGGATTACATATACTAATCCCGATGTACACAATGAGTTAAGGGTTGGTTTTGATGATTCACCTATGTTTACCGGTCGGATTAAAGGACTAGGTCCGCGGTACTGCCCTTCTATTGAAGATAAAATTGATCGTTTCGCTGATAAAAATAGACATCAAATTTTTGTGGAGCCAGAGGGTTGGTCTACGATGGAGGTTTATGTCAATGGTTTTTCGACTTCACTTTCGAAGGAGGTACAATTAAAGTCTATCCAGTTAATTGCTGGTTTTGAAAATGCAAAAATTTTGAAACCAGGGTATGCAATTGAATATGATTTTTTTCAACCTACGCAACTGAAAAATACTCTTGAGACTAAAAAGTTGAATGGGTTGTTTTTTGCAGGTCAAATTAATGGGACTACTGGATATGAAGAAGCGGCTGGTCAAGGCTTAATGGCGGGTATTAATGCAGCTTTAAGTGTGCAGGGAAAAGAACCGTTTGTGTTGGCAAGAGATGAGGCTTTTATTGGTGTTTTGATAGATGATTTAGTAACGAAGGGAACTGAAGAACCTTATAGAATGTTTACTTCAAGAGCGGAGCATCGAATTTTATTGAGACAGGATAATGCTGATTTACGTTTGACTGAAAAGTCCCATAAAATTGGTTTAGCCTCAGATGAGAGAATGAAGATTTTGACGGATAAACAGGATTACGTGAATTCTGTGAGTACCCATTTGCGTGAATTTAGTGTAACCCCAGAAGCAGCTAATCCGGTATTGGAAAAATTAGCAACAAGTCCTATTAAACAAAAGGTAAAAATTATTGATATCCTGGGACGGCCCCAAGTGGTGGTGAAAGATTTACTTCCGCTTACCCCTGTTTTGAAAAGTATGGATTTAGGTACCATATTAGATCGGGAAGTTTTGGAACAAGTTGAAATTACCGTTAAGTATGCGGGCTATATTGAAAGAGAAAGAAAGCTAGCTAATAAATTGAAGAATTTAGACCATATTTTATTAAAGCCTAATTTTGATTACTCTCTTTTAAAATCACTGTCGTATGAAGCACGTGAAAAGCTGTCTAATATTAAACCTACTAATTTGGGTCAGGCTTCTCGGGTTAGTGGGGTTTCCCCAGCCGATATATCTGTAATTCTAGTGTTTTTAGGAAGGTAGTTCCACGTGAAACATTGTTTTTTTAGTTTAAACCTTGAATACTACGTGTTCAATGGTTTTAAATGAGCGTCTTAATGAGTTCACTTAATAACTCTGTAGTTATCAGCTTAAATACGTTGGTTGTATAGTGTTGATTATCAGGTATTTTAATGATGATTATTCTGTTTTGTAATAATTTAGGTTAAATTTAGTTTTTGGGTACTTATATATCTTGTTTTATGAAACGCATTATTCTATTTATTGGTTCTATTTTTATTTCTTTACTAAGTTTCGGGCAAACTGGGCAAGTTGGTGGTTGGATCGATTATTCTCCATTTCATTTAGTTTTTTCTGTAGCAGAAGGAAACGGTTTTGCTTATGGGGCGACCAAGTTCGGTTTGATTGAGTTTAATTCTTCTGATAATTCATTTTTGAGATTTTCAAAAGTAGAAGGTTTATCAGATGTGGATGTTTCTTGTTTAGGGTATAATGAAGCAACAAAAACATTTGTTGTGGGATATGGAAATGGAAAAATAGATTTGATAACCGCCACTTCTATTATTACCGTAAATGATTTATTTAGAAAGGCTATTTCTGGTGATAAGAGATTAAATAAGATCCATATGGATGGAAAGTTCGCTTATTTTGCTACTGGTTTTGGTATAGTAAAGTTTGATGTAGAGCGTCAAGAATTTTCTGATACGTATATAGTAGAGTCTGATGGCGGAAATTTAAAAGTTAATGACATTACCATAGCGAATGATACCATTTATGCGGCTACCGAAATTGGTCTTCGGTTTTCGAGGTTAGATAACCCGCAGATTAACTTTTACAGGTCTTGGATGAAAGATAATACTTTACCTAATCCCAATGCCGAGTATTCTATTATTGAGTCTTTTCAAAATAAGCTGTATTTAAATACAGCTAACGATGTGTCTGAAGGAGATACACTCTTTTTTAAAAACGAAACCACGAGTTGGAGTTATGTGGTTGAATTATCTGGGTTAACAAATTATTCCATATCTGCGTATGATAATTACGTAATGTTTAGTCATGGGGGCCAAGTCTCATGCTACAACAATACTTGGCAAGAAGTAAGACGAATTTATAATTACGGAGAAGGTTCTTTTGTTTCTTCACGTGATGCAATTTTAGGTAATGACAGTACCATTTGGATAGGGGATAGTAAAAAAGGATTGATCAAAAGTGAAAAAATATTTAGGTACGAAATAATTAATCCTCCTAGTCCAAATACGGCAGGGGTGGATGGTATCGATATTCGTAATAATGCAATATGGGTTGCAGCTGGCGGAAGAGAGAATAATTGGAATAATGCGTTTAGTAATGATGGTATGTTTTGGAGGAATGATAATTTAGAATGGGGTGCTATTACTAAGTTTAACGACACTGTATTGATAAACGTATTTGATTTTATTGACGTGAAAATAAGTCCGTTTAATACAAACTTAACGTATGGTGCTTCTTTAGGTGGTGGCTTGGTGGAGTTTGACGGATATAAAACTTCGCAAATTTTCAACTCGAGTAATAGCGAATTAAAAGAAGCATTAGATGCCCCGGGTTGGGTAGGTATTACAGGGTTAGATTTTGATAAAAGTGGAAACTTGTGGATGGCTAACTCCAGAAATACTAGTCCAATTGCAGTTTACAGTAATAACGGGACTTGGGTTTCTTACAATATATCCAATTTAGTGACGCAAGATATTACTGGCCCATTACTGGTAGCTAGTAATGGGTATAAATGGGTGGTTTTACCATCAGGTGGTAAAGGGATTTTGGTTTTTGATGACGGAGGTACATTAGAAGATGTGTCGGATGATCAGTCTAGAATTCTTAATTCTGGTATTGGTAATGGAGGTTTACCAACAAATGGAGTGTATTGTTTAGCAGAAGATTTAGAAGGTCAAATGTGGATAGGGACCTCAGAAGGGGTGGCCGTATTTTATTCACCATCTAGCGTTTTTGAAAGCGGAGTTAATTTTGATGCGCAACAAATTATTGTGGAAGTGGATGGGTATTTTCAGTATTTATTAGGGACAGAAACGGTCACTTCCATTGCCGTAGATGGGGCGAATAGAAAATGGTTGGGAACAAGTGGGTCTGGTGTGTTTTTAATGTCTAGCGATGGAACAGAAGAACTATATCATTTCACAACAGATAATAGTCCGCTAATTTCTAATTTTATTCGAACTATTGAAATTAATAATTCCACAGGGGAGGTTCTATTTGGAACAAATGAAGGTATTATTGCTTTTAAAGGAACTGCTACGGGTGATGAAGTGACTACAAACCAAACGTATGCATACCCAAACCCAGTGCCTCAAAATTATTTTGGGCTAATTGCCGTAAAGGGATTGGCGGTAAACTCTGATGTAAGGGTTACTGATATTGCAGGGAATTTGGTTTTTTCAACGATATCGGAAGGTACTCAAATGATTTGGGATGGAAATGATATGAATGGCAATAGAGTGAGCACTGGCGTGTATCTAGTTTTTGGAGTAGATTCTGAAGGACAGGATTCACAAGTCGCAAAAATTCTTTTTACTAAATAAGAAGTCTTCAGGATTTGATAATTAACATCACTGAGTATGGTTCATAACACAAGGGCTATTGTTCTTCACAAAACCAATTACTCAGAAAGTAGTTTAGTGGTTCAAGTCTATTCGTTAAACTTGGGTAAAATTAGTTTGATTATTTATGGGGCTAAAAAGAAAAAATCTCGAAATAAATCCGCTCTTTTTGAACCGCTCAGTATCTTAGAAATTGCGGGTAATTTCTCTAATACAGATAAGTTAATTCGACCATCTGAAGTAAAAGTATTTACTCCGTTAATTCAAATTCAAAATAGTATTGGAAAAAGGTTAATTGCTCTGTTTTTAGCAGAGGTGGTGCATAAAAGTATTAAAGAAACTATTCCTGACGCTGACTTATATATGTTCATGGAGCGTTCCCTTCTCTATTTAGAGAATTCGGTAAGAAATGTAGCCAATTTTCACTTAGTTTTTTTATTGGAATTGAGTAAGTTTCTTGGTTTTTCTCCCCTTCGAAGTAATGGTGATTTTTTTAATTTATCGGAAGGTTGTTTTACTAATAGCATTCCTAATTCTAGTGTTTATTTACGGGAGGATGAGAAAAGTATTTTTCACGCTCTTCTTGGCATAAACATTGATAAATGTCATGAGTTGAAAATTTCAAGCGCCCAAAGAAAGTTGGCCTTAAAAAATATATTAGAATATTACAAAATTCACAATATTGGAATGGGCGAGATAAAGTCACATCTTATACTAGAAACTATTTTTGTCTAATGTTGAAAATTAGAATTTATTTACTCTCATTTATGGTTATTTTAATAACTCATATTTCAGTTTCCCAAGAATTGAAAGTTTACGACTATTCTACAAAGTTACCCATAATAGGAGTCCATGTATATAGTATGGATATGTCGAAAACTACTATAACGGATAGTTCTGGTTCGGCAGATATCACCTTATTTTCAGATGATGATCTAATAATTTTTAGCCATACCTCTTACGCTGAAGTTCTTTTTAAAAAGAAGGACTTATATACTTCCTATTATGTTTTAGAGTTACATCCTACAGTTTTAAATCTAGATGAGTTTGTTCTTTCTGTGAACAAAAGGTTTCAGGTGAAAGAAGAAGTTCCGAATAGGATTGTATCCGTTACGGCAAAAGATATTCGTTTGAATGACCCGCAAACCTCGGCTGATTTAATTGCTTCTTCAGGAGAAGTCTTTGTGCAAAAAAGTCAATTAGGTGGAGGTAGCCCTATGATTAGAGGTTTCTCTGCAAATAAAGTGTTACTTGTGGTAGATGGGGTGAGAATGAATAACGCTATTTTTAGAGGTGGAAATATTCAAAATATAATATCGATTGATCCAAATACGGTCGAAAAATCAGAAATCGTTTTTGGTCCTGGTTCAGTTATTTATGGCAGTGATGCTATGGGGGGGGTGATGGACTTCCAAACATTAACCCACAAGTATTCAGATACTGGAAATACATTCAATGGACATGCCATGTTTAGATTTAGTTCGGCTAACCAAGAACTCACCCCTCATGTGGATATCAGATTTGGTTCCAATATATTTAGTTCCGTTACCTCGTTATCCTTTAGTAAATTTTCCGATATGCGAATGGGGGCTAATGGGCCTGATGAGTACTTACGTAAGGACTATGTAAGTGTGGAAAGTGGTGTGGATAAAATGGTGGAAAATACGGACCCCGAAGTGCAAAAGTTTACGGGATATGAAAATTATTCCCTACTTCAAAAATTTGGATTAAAGTTTAACGAACACGTGAAACTTGATTATAGTTTATTGTATTCAACTACGACTGATATTCCTAGGTATGATAGATTAACACAGCGAAAAAATGAATCTACGTTGAAGTACGCTCGATGGGAGTATGGTCCTCAAAAATGGATGATGAATAGAATAGGATTAAATATAAACGCTCCAAATAGTATTTTTGATAATCTTAGAGTCACGCTGGCGATGCAAAACTTTGAAGAAAGTAGAATAGATAGAAAGTTCAATGATCCTTTAGGTAGAACACGAACAGAAACAGTAGATATGTTTTCTGCGAATTTAGATTTTGATAATGCAATTAGTGGAAAAACTACCCTGTTTTATGGTTTTGAATCGGTATTCAACCTCATAGGTTCACTAGCTATTACTGATTCTTTAGGTGTTGTTGGAGTAACAAATACGCGATATCCTAATGACTCGAGATATTACAGTAACTCT
>JBLFZF010000152.1:0-6086 GCA_047610145.1 Salibacteraceae bacterium
GGTTATTGCAGTTGGCGCTTGTGCTTCCTCAGGAGGTATTTTCGACACCTACTCTACTCTTCAAGGAATTGACAAAGTTATACCGGTTGACGTTTACGTACCAGGGTGCCCTCCAAGACCGGAGCAAATCGTCGATGGCGTGATGAAATTACAAGAATTAGTCAGAACGGAAAACGTAAGACGACGAAGCTCACCTGAATACCAAGAACTATTGGCATCTTATAATATCAAATAACATCATGGCATTAGAAAATACAGTTATTCAAGATAAATTAACGGCAGCGTTTGGCGAAAGTGTGCTTCATTTCAAGCAGGAAAAAGACGTGTTTTCGTTTGAAATACCTGCTGACAAAATCACAGCGATTGTTCTCTTTTTAAAAAATGATCCTGTACTACGTTTTAATTTTTTGACTGACTTATGTGGAATACACTATCCTGATAATGAAGTTGACCGACAATTTACAATCGTATATCATCTGCACAACTGGTATGAAAACAAACGTATAAAAATCAAAACCTCAATTAATGGTGAAAAACCTGAGATAAAAACCATTTCTAACATTTTCCTCTGTGCAAACTGGATGGAAAGAGAAACCTATGATTTTTACGGTGTAGACTTTATTGGACACCCACAACTAAAGCGTATTTTGAATATGGATGAAATGGTTTCGTTTCCTATGCGCAAAGAATTTCCCATGGAAGATGGCGGACGAACCGATAAAGACGATCGTTTTTTCGGCAGAACAATCGACAATTGCTAAAAATAGAATTTATAATTTTTCACATTCAATAAATGTCAGAACTATTATTACCACCAGAGCATCGATATGCTAAAATAATGAAAGAGAAGCTAAATGAAGATGGGAGCGAACTTTCCATCTTGAATTTAGGTCCTACTCACCCCGCTACGCACGGTATTTTTCAAAACGTTTTATTAATGGACGGGGAGCGTATTTTAGAAGCCGAACCAACCATTGGTTACATTCACCGCGCTTTTGAAAAAATTGCAGAAAACCGACCTTTTTACCAAATAACTCCCCTTACAGATCGAATGAACTATTGCTCCTCTCCTATCAATAATATGGGATGGTGGATGACTTTAGAAAAACTACTCGATGTTGAAGTACCAAAACGTGCCCAGTATTTAAGAGTTATTGTAATGGAATTAGCAAGAATTACGGACCATCTTATCTGTAATTCTATTTTAGGAGTTGACACAGGTGCTTACACTGGGTTTCTTTATGTTTTTCAGTTTAGAGAAAAAGTATATGAAATTTATGAAGAAATTTGCGGCGCTCGACTGACTACTAATATGGGAAGGATTGGTGGTTTCGAGAGGGATTGGTCACCAGAAGCTTTTAGAAAGCTAGATGTATTTTTAGAAGAGTTTCCTGTAGCTTGGAAAGAATTCGAAAATTTATTTGAAAGAAACAGAATTTTCATGGACCGAACTATAAATGTAGGTTCAATATCTGCTGAACAAGCAATTTCTTATGGTTTTACAGGACCTAACTTACGTGCAGCAGGAGTTGATTACGATGTACGGATCGCACAGCCCTACAGCTCTTATGACGATTTCGATTTTATAATCCCTGTTGGAACATCTGGAGATACCTATGATCGTTTTTGCGTTCGTAACGCTGAAGTTTGGCAAAGCTTAAGTATAATTCGCCAAGCTTTGGAAAAAATGCCTGAGGGAAATGAATTTCATGCTGACGTTCCTGACTATTACCTACCTCCGAAAGAAGATGTGTACACCAGTATGGAGTCTTTAATATACCACTTTAAGATTGTAATGGGTGAAATTCCTATTCCAGTTGCAGAAATATACCATCCTGTCGAGGGAGGAAACGGAGAATTAGGATTTTATTTAGTAACGGACGGGAGTCGTACTCCGTATAGGCTACATTTTAGAAGACCTTGCTTTATTTACTATCAAGCCTACCCAGATATGATAAAAGGAGCATTGCTATCTGATGCGATTGTAATCTTATCAAGTTTAAATGTAATAGCAGGAGAATTAGACGCATAAATTATGGAACGTACACATTACAAACAAGAAATAAATATCACTGAAGCATTGATGAATCGCATCAATGAACTTATCAGTCATTACCCTGAAGATAAGAAAAAATCAGCTTTGCTACCCATTTTACATGAAGTACAGGACGCCCATGAAAACTGGCTAAGTGTGGAATTAATGGACAAAGTGGCTGAAATACTTGACATCCTACCAATCGAAGTTTACGAAGTAGTTTCGTTTTACACCATGTACAATCAAAAACCTATCGGAAAATACATGTTCGAATTCTGTCAAACTTCCCCTTGTTGTTTAAACGGAACTGAAGACCTGATGGATTACACTTGTGAAAAACTGGGAGTTAAAATGGACGAAATAACTTCAGATGGACTTTTTGAAGTAAAAGGAGTAGAATGTTTAGGAGCCTGTGGCTATGCTCCAATGATGCAATTAGGTGATTTCTACAAAGAAAACCTTACCGAAGAAAAAATTGATCAGTTAATCGCTGATTGTAAAGAGGGAAAAATAATACTACAAGATAAATAATATGTCAAAAAAGATATTATTAGATAAAATAAATGTTCCGGGAATCAAAACCTACGAAGTATATCGTCAAAACGGCGGTTATGCATCGGTAGAAAAGGCAATGAAGGAAATGACTGCGGATGCAGTGGTTGAAGAGGTCAAAAAATCAGGACTTCGCGGTCGTGGTGGAGCCGGTTTCCCTGCTGGATTGAAATGGAGTTTTATTGACAAAAAATCTGGAAAACCGAGACATTTGGTTTGTAACGCAGATGAATCTGAGCCGGGAACATTCAAAGACCGTTATTTGATGGAATTTATTCCTCACTTATTGATCGAAGGAATGATCACTGCCAGTTTTGCATTGGGAGCAAACCTGTCCTACATCTACATTCGTGGAGAATACATGTGGGTTTATAAAATTCTAGAAAAAGCTATTGCCGAAGCGAAAGCAGCTGGTTGGTTAGGAAAAAACATATTGGGTACCGGATATGACTTAGAGCTATACGTTCATATTGGTGCCGGAGCTTACATCTGTGGTGAAGAAACCGCCTTGATTGAATCATTGGAAGGAAAAAGAGGTAACCCTCGTATCAAGCCACCATTTCCAGCAGTTTCTGGATTGTGGGCAAACCCTACCGTGGTTAATAACGTAGAAACTATAGCATCTGTGCCATGGATTGTAAACAATTCAGGTGACGATTACGCTCAAATAGGAATTGGGAGATCAACTGGAACTAAATTAATTTCGGCTTCTGGACATGTCAAAAATCCCGGTGTTTATGAAATTGAGTTGGGACTAAGCGTTTACGAATTCATGAATTCTGACGAATACCTGGGTGGAATGAGTTCTGACAGACCTTTAAAGGCATTAGTACCTGGAGGTTCATCAGTACCAATTTTACCAGCTGATTTAATATACAAAACAGCTAACGGAGACGACCGCTTGATGACCTACGAATCGCTAAGCGATGGTGGATTCGCAACAGGTTCTATGTTAGGTTCAGGTGGATTCATTGTATACGATGACACTTCTTGTATCGTACGTAATACTTGGAATTTTGCTCGTTTCTATCACCATGAAAGTTGTGGACAATGTTCTCCATGTCGTGAAGGAACAGGCTGGTTAGAAAAAGTACTGTGGCGCATCGAAAACGGTCAAGGACGTGAAGAAGATATTGATTTGCTTTGGAGCATTCAAAGTAAAATTGAAGGAAATACGATTTGTCCATTAGGTGATGCGGCCTCATGGCCAGTAGCAGCAGCTATTCGTCATTTCAGAGACGAATTTGAATACCATGTTCGTTTCCCTGAAAAAATAAAAAACAGAAACCATTTTGTTGCTGAGCCTTTTGCTCAAGTTAAACACTTAGTAGGGAACCAAACGGTATAATTTTTAGCAATAAAAAATTTCATTTATATCTTTTTAAAAGATGAGTGAAGTAAAAAGAATAAAAAAAGTATTATCTAAATTTTCAGATTTATTATTTTAAGTGCCAAAACTTAAAACTCTAAACTTGAAACTTTAAACAAAAAGATAAATGAAAGTAACAATAGACGGTCAAGAAATTGAAGTTGAAGCAGGGACAACTATCTTGCAAGCGGCACGTAAGATTGGTGGCGAATCAGTACCCCCAGCGATGTGCTATTATTCTAAACTAGAAGGCAGCGGCGGAAAATGTCGTTGTTGTTTAGTCGAAGTAGCTAAAGGTAGTGAAGCAGATCCAAGACCAATGCCAAAACTAATGGCTTCTTGTGTAACGGGATGCATGGACGGAATGGAAGTAAACAGCAAATCTTCTGAAAGAGTAAGAGAGGCAAGAGAATCTGTAACTGAATTTTTATTGATCAATCACCCATTAGATTGTCCTGTTTGTGACCAAGCTGGCGAATGTGATTTACAAGATTTAAGTTTTGAACACGGCAAAGGAAAAACTCGTTTTGTTGAAGAAAAAAGAACATTTGAACCGGAAGACATAGGCCCAAATATTCAATTGCACATGAATCGCTGTATTCTTTGTTATCGTTGTGTAATGGTCGCTGATCAATTAACAGACAATCGTGTACACGGAGTTATGGACAGAGGAGATCACTCTAACATATCTACTTGTATTTCAAAAGCAGTTGACAATGAATTCTCTGGAAACATGATAGATGTTTGTCCAGTAGGAGCATTGACCGACAAAACTTTCCGTTTCAAATCAAGAGTGTGGTTCAACAAACCATACGATGCACACAGAGATTGCGACAAGTGTTCTGGTAAAACTACCGTTTGGATGTTTGGAGACGAAATACAAAGAGTTACAGGTCGTAAAGATGTGTATCATGAAGTAGAAGAGTTTATCTGCAACGGATGCCGTTTTGATCATAAAGCTCCAGCCGACTGGGTTATAGAAGGTCCAAGAAGATTTGATAAAGACTCTGTTATCAATCAAAATAATTACACTCAAAAGTTAGAGACAGTTGTAATAGATACCGAAGATTTTATATTAAGAGGTAGAGAACAAGACCGTTTAAAAATAAGTATGCCTGCTATCCCCTTAAATAAGGAAGAAACAGAAGATTTTAAACTTGGTAACATTTAGAACATGGATAGTAGTATAATTATAGAGAAAAGTGTCATTATCTTGGTGGTTTTTGGAATCACCATGTTAATGGCAATGTATTCCACTTTAGCCGAAAGAAAAGTAGCCGCTTGGCTTCAAGATCGTGTTGGTCCAAACCGAGCAGGTAAAGGTGGTTTATTACAACCTCTTGCGGATGGCTTAAAATTGTTTGCTAAAGAAGAATTTGAACCTGATACCCCAAATCGCTTTTTGTTTTTTACAGGTCCCGCGATTGCGATGACTACCGCTTTAATGACAAGTGCTGTGATCCCTTGGGGTGATCGATTTCATCTTTTCGGTAAGGATATCATATTACAGGCAACTGACATCGATGTTGCTTTACTTTACCTTATTGGAGTAATGTCAATAGGCGTGTACGGAATTATGATTGGTGGATGGGCATCTAATAATAAATTCTCACTAATCGGCGCTGTACGTGCAGCTTCTCAAATGATCTCGTACGAAGTAGCTATGGGTCTTTCACTAATAGCCTTATTGATGATGACCGGAACCTTAAGTTTACGCGAAATCTCAGCGCAACAGTCTGGGATGAACTGGAATGTTTTTTACCAACCACTATCATTTCTTATATTTTTAATCTGTGCGTTTGCAGAAACTAATCGAACTCCTTTTGATTTAGCAGAATGCGAAACAGAATTAATTGGTGGATACCATACGGAGTACTCCTCTATGAAAATGGGTTTCTATTTATTTGCTGAATACGCAAACATGTTTATCTCTTCTACCATTCTTGCTGTTCTATTCTTCGGTGGCTATAACTACCCTGGAATGAGTTGGGCTGTAGAAAACTGGGGTGTAAACTTGGCCAATATATTAGGTATAGGCGCTTTATTTATAAAAATATGCGGCTTCATTTTCCTTTACATGTGGGTTAGATGGACTATCCCAAGATTTAGGTACGATCAACTCATGCATTT
>JBLFZF010000153.1:0-6085 GCA_047610145.1 Salibacteraceae bacterium
TAATTCTGCCATTATTTTCACTAACCCAGTAATGGAAGAATTCTTTTGGGCGATTAATGTAGGAGCTTCTTATGAAATTAGAAATCGAATAAATATAGAAGTAATGCTCCTTCGGGGGATGTCTAACATGATTGATGAACCTCCTAATTATTTTCAAGAATCATCTATAGCTAATCCTAAAGCAATTATTAGAAATGAACAGAAGTCATATTTGCAGCAGTTGACTGTTGGAGTTTCTTATCGGTTGTTTTGAAGAAGAGAAAATGATTATTTTAGTGGTCTCAGTTAGAGGTTTAAAACCGCTGGCACGCTCCCTGGGAGGAATAAAAAGTAATCGTCGCTGGCGCTGATCCTTCAGGATCGTGTCTACTTTTAAGCGATTAAATAGTGATTGGCTTACAGCAAGATGATGATAAAAGGCACCGGATTACGTTTCTCAGAATACAGTAACAGAGAAAACAAATGCACTTACGTCTAATGATGTAAGTGCATTGTTGTTTTGTATCAAATAAAAAACTATGGAGTAATAATAAAACAGTCAATAATAATTTAATAAAAATGTATATTTTGTAACATTAAAAATTCATTTTTACTACCGCTCGACCCACCTCTAAAAAACAGAGGTAACTAAAAAGTACGGACGCTGGAATTGTCACTCCGTGGCAGTTCCAAGCATTCAAGAAAGCTCCTGCTTTCGATAGTTTATTGAAAAGGAATGGGCAAGTGGTAAAAACAAGAAGCTGCTAATCACCCGAAAGGATAAAAAGATTAGCAGCTTTTTTCAAGAAAATAAAAACTAACAGATTAATAATAAAAAAATGATTTTCTTATATTGTAATCTCATTGTTACGATATTCAATCAGCATAACTTTATAATTACAACAACAAATCAAAAAATATGAAAAAAGCCTTTCTATTACTTTTATTTATTTCCTCACTTCATTATAGTCATGGTCAGATCAAGGAGGTAAGTTTAATTTTTAAGACTAATCTTGCGAAGTTGCATTATGAATTTGCTACGCCACAAGTAGGCTTTGAGATAGGGACTAATCTAAAGTTTCCGTTACGCAAGAAATTTGATCTAGTGACGGGAGGGAGTTTCCGTTTTGTTCGATATGGTATTTCCAAGAAAAGTACGCCAGATGTACTTAATCATTCAGAGCAATTATTTCATTTTAAAGTTCCTATCGAATTATCCTACCGAATTACGCCTGATCGTTGGCGAACTCATTTAGGAGTTTGGAGTTCTTTACTTTTAGCAGGTGATGCAAATGCTGATTCAGATTTTATTTCCCTTGTTGAAAATAACGAGAGGACATTTTTTAGCACAGCATATTTTGGAGCTAATGTTGGATTTAGTCATTCTTTTCCAAAAGGTTTTGAGATTTTGATAGATTATAGTTATTCATTTAACAACATTTATCAAAAAGGAATAAGGCGAGCAGGGTTGGATATATTTTCACTAGGAATTCTTATTCCAATAAAAAAACAGCAATGAAACGAATATATATAGCAATAGTATGCTTTTTTCCACTTATAGTTTTTGGTCAGAATTTTAAGTTTAAAGTAAGTGGAGGACTAAATTATAGTTCGATGGTTTTAAGTGATCGAATTAATCAAAATGCACTTAGTAACGATGATATACAAAGTGGAGATTATGATTGGTATTTTGAAACAGGAGGAGTCAACTCTACTTTTAATCAGTACCGTAAAGCAAAACCAAAAATAGGATATTTTGTAAATGGAATTGGAAATTTACATTTTACACCAAATATATCTTTAAGGTTAGGAACAGGTTTTCAATATGTAAAATTAGATAGAGAAATAAGTCAAAAAGTAGTAACATTTGGTAATGAAGATGATTACCAAACTACGCTAAAATACCATGATATCACTTTGACTATACCATTGGCTGTATTTTATGTTAACCTTCCTCTTGGTTTAGAATACTCATTGAAGAAAGAAAATATTTCTTTTTTTGGAGGAGTTAATTTTTCAGCAAGAATTTTTGATAAAAATATAGATCATAGTGCTTCAAATTTTAGTGTATCTGATGGGACTAACGTTACAGATATTTTTACAAACCCAATAATGGAAGAATTCTTCTGGGCGATTAGTGCAGGAGTCTCTTATGAAATTAGGAATAGAATTAATATTGAAATAATGCTCCGACGAGGAATGTCTAATATGTTAGATGTACCTAATAATTTTTTTAATAAAAAATCTAATATATCTACTACTAAAGGAATTATTACAAATGAAGAAGAGTCACTTTTAAAACAATTGTCGGTAGGAGTATCTTATCAAATATTTTAAGGATGTGAGATTTAGTGGAATATATGGTATCCTTGCTTCGGCCCGCTCGACCCACCCCTAAAAAACAGAGGTAATTAAAAAAGCAAGGATGTTAGAATTGTCGCTTTGCGGCAGTTCTAGGCATCTAAAATCATCTTGTAGTCAACGTTAGCTTAACGTTAACATTATTAGTACATCTTTTCAAGTTGCCTCCTGCAAGATTAAGAACAGAAATTAACGTTCAAGTGTTTCCATAAAGTGAAGTTTGCCATATTTCTACGCAAGTCTGTTCATCGTAAAGAAGTACGCTTAGGTTTAACTTTTTTTTTGAAAAATAAATTGACTATTAGTCAAATAAATAAATACCCCAAATCAAAACAAAACCCCCAATTCCCAGTAAAACTCTAACGGAGTTCAACTCCACGAAAGGCCCAATTTAAACCTATTTTTAATCTATTTAGAAAAAATCTAAATAGATTGTTACAACCATAAACACACCTCTACATATTTAAAAACTTCAAAAGGTTTATATCTTTGCGCAATATTTCTTAAAAGCGTTAAATCTATTAACGTTTATCGTATTTTCAAACTTATTTTTTACCATAAAATATTAGAATTTTGAGAACCAAAATCAATCGGTTTTTTCTCCTTTTTCTCTTCTTAAATTTTGCCTCTGTAGCTTCGGCTCAATCTTCAGGTGGAGGGGCAAATTACCTATTAACAGCGATGGCTGCGATTGCAGTAATGATTATTCTAGGCGCAGTTATTATGGTATCGGACAACCTTTTAAAAATCGAAGCTAAAGATAGCGGTGCAGAAAAGACTGGCGCTAACTATTCGATTTTTCCAAGATTCAATGAATTGTTTGGTGGAAGTACACCTAGCTACGTTGACGGTCCGGTTACATTTTTGAAGAAAGGACATGACATCTTATTACAAGGTGAAGCAGCAAAATCAACTATCGACGGTGCAGATGTAACTACCTTTGCCGTTCGACCGCCTAATTTCACAGGCATGTCACCTATTCCAAAAGTAGTGGTGGAAGTTGGTGATGAGGTAAAAGCTGGCGATCCTATCTTTTTCGATAAAAAAAGACCAGAGATTCAATATGTCGCTCCAGTAAGTGGAGAAGTCATTGCGATCAATCGAGGGGCAAAACGTTCGATTGCGGAAGTAGTGATTTTGGCAGATAAAGAAATGAAATACAAATCTATGGATGCGCCAAACTTGGCAGATTGCAGCCGAGAAGATTTGGTGAATTTCTTACTAAGCAGCGGTGCTTGGACTTTCCTTAGACAAAGACCTTATGATATTATAGCTGATCCAGCAGATACTCCTCGTAATATTTTCGTTTCTACGTTCGATTCTGCGCCATTGGCTCCAGACTTGAATTATATCGTAAATGGAAATGAGGCAGCTTTCCAAAAAGGATTGGATGTTTTGGCAAAATTTGCTCCTGTGCATTTAGGTTTAAATGCAAAAGGTAGCGAAGCGCCAAATCATGCTTTTACTCAATCAGAAGGTACTAGCAAAAATTGGTTTCATGGAAAACATCCTGCTGGAAATGTAGGTATTCAAATCCATCATACTGCTCCAATTACCACTTCTTCAAAAGTGTGGGTAGCAGGTGTGCAAGATGTAATCACTATAGGTAAGTTATTTACCGAAGGAAAATTTGATGCATCTCGAGTGGTAGCAGTTACGGGTGCGGAGGTAGAAAATCCTCAATATGTAAAAACTTATCTCGGAGCAAGTATCGAAGGTTTAGTAAAAGGTAATTTAAAACCTGTGGCAGAAGGAAAATCTATCCGACTTGTATCAGGTGATGTTCTTTCTGGGAAGCAAACTTCAACGGAAAGTTACCTTGGATACTACGACGATCAAATTACAGTTTTAGAGGAAGGAGATGAATATGAAATGTTTGGTTGGTTGTTGCCAATTGCACCACGTCCAACTATTTCAGGAACATTCCCTAATGCTTTATATGCAGATTTGAAATTTCAAGCGAATACGAATACTCATGGTGAGGAGCGTGCATTTGTGGTAACAGGACAATACGAAAGTGTTCTTCCTATGGATATTTATCCACAGCATTTGATGAAAGCGATCATCACGAATGATTTTGAAAGAATGGAAGGTTTAGGTTTGTTGGAACTAGCAGAAGAAGATGTGGCATTGTGTGAATTCGCCTGTACTTCTAAACAACCATTGCAAAGTATTTTAAAACAAGGATTGGAAGCCATGCGCGACCAATAGTAATATAACTGCTTGATTATCAAGATGTTAAAATTAAATTAAATTAATAACATGGGTTTATTAAGTTTTTTAAAGAAAATTGAACCAGACAAAAAGTCGTCTCCATTTTTACATACATTGTTTGATGGATTCTTCACATTTGCTTACGCACCCGATACGGTAACTAAAGGTGGTGTTCATATCAAAGATGGTATGGATTTGAAAAGATTGATGGTGCATGTGGTTATAGTATTGCAATTATGTTATGCTTTTGGTTCATTAAATATTGGACATCAACATTTCTCTGCACTTGGAATGTATCCAGATTTTCTAGATGCTTTTCATTTGAAAATAGTTTACGGATTGATTCAACTCATTCCGATTTTCGTTGTTGCACATTTAGTAGGTCTGGGGATCGAGTTTTGGTACGCAGCTAAAAAAGGACATGCGATTGAAGAAGGATTCTTAGTTTCGGGAGCATTGATTCCATTAATTATGCCGCCAGATGTGCCATTAGTATGGTTAGTGTTGGCAGTTGCATTTGCGGTAATTATTGGAAAAGAAGCATTCGGTGGAACAGGAATGAATATTTTCAATGTAGCCTTATTATCAAGAGCATTTATCTTCTTTGCTTATCCTACGGAAATGGCAGGAGATACCATGATAAGTGGAAAAGAAGTTTGGGTATCAGGTTTAGAATTTGATCCAGCGCAATTAGCGGAAGGAGTGAAACAGCAAGTTTCCTATTACCATTGGTGGTCGCATGGAATTTTTGATTCAATCTTTGAGACATTCGGATGGAGAACATTTGGCGAAGGCGGAATGGCTGTTGCTGATAGTTTCACCGGAGCAACGCCACTTGGTTTAGCAAAAACTGGTGGATGGGCAGCAATAGCTGAAGTTTATACCCCAACCCAAATGTGGTGGGGAGGAATACCCGGCTCAATTGGTGAAAGTTGTAAACCATTTATCATAGTAGGTGCTGCAGCATTAGTTGCGATGAAAGTAGCTAGTTGGAGAGTAATGGTAGGAATGATTATCGGATGTGCATTAACTGGAATGTTGATGAATGGATTTACCGCAGGTTATGAAGATCCAAGTTTAGCATATTTACAAATTCCATGGTTCTACCATTTCTACATGGGAAGTTTCTTCTTTTCTATGGCATTTATGGCTACTGATCCAGTAACCGCAGCTTCTACAAATCGAGGAAAATGGATATATGGATTTTTTATTGGAGCAGTTGGATTAGTCATTCGAGTAATGAACCCAGCCTATCCTGAGGGATGGATGTTGGCGATTTTATTCATGAATGTTTTCGCTCCGCTTATTGATCACTACGTGTTAGAATCTAACATGTCAAAAAGATTAAAACGTGCATAGTACAAATCAAGTCTTAATATTTGTTCTCGTAATGACAACCATAGTTGCCGTAGGGTTAACTGGTTTGCGAGAAGCTACGAAACCATTAGCAGATGCTAACGAAGCTATTTTTAATAAAAAAGGAGTTTTAGCATCGATCAAATCTGAACTAGGAGAAGATCCTATGGATTGG
>JBLFZF010000154.1:0-6038 GCA_047610145.1 Salibacteraceae bacterium
AATTGGCCACCTTGATCACCAGTAAATACAACTCCAGGTAGCACCTGGAGATATTGGGCGATATCAGCTTCCCCACCTACAGAGGGTAGTTTCTGAATATCCTTAACGGTCACCTTCATTGTAGAGACCTTAACTTCTGTTTTTTGTGCTTGTTTTTCTGCAGATACTTCAAAGGCATTCAATTCAACAGAAACCTCTTTAATGATTAATTTGATGTTAAATATTTTTGCCTGGGTAACTGTAACATCCAAAACAGCAGTGTCGTAACCTAGAGCAGTACATATAACGATTTGTTTTCCAACAGGCGCATCTGTAATAGAGAAATATCCGTTGTCATCTGTGGTGGCTCCAATGGTGGTGCCTTTTAGAAAAACATTGGTGAAAATCACCGACTCTCCGGAACCTCCATCATACACAAACCCACGAATGGTACCTGTTTTTTGGGCGATGGAAACGGTTGCAAATAGCAGTGAAACTAGTAGTAATGTAAGTTTTGTTCTCATATTGATTTTGCTCAATTTGTGGCAAATATACCTTTTTAAAGATACTGTACAATTAATAATTTGTGCGTAGGCAATTTCCGATATAAACGGCTAAAAAACAGTTAAGTTGGGCGGGACCTGAATTATTAATTCAAAAGTTTAAACACCAATTCCTTTAGTAATTCCCCTGGAAGAACTGCCGCAGAGTTGACTCCTTTTGATTTTAAATCGTATTCTCTAATTAATTCGATGGCTTTCACCGCACCCGCAGCACTATGGTTTGATTTAGCTGTAAAAAATTCATCTACGAAATAGGGGTGTACTCCAATCATTCTAGCAATATCTTGCTTAGATGCCTTGGGGTTAAAATACATCAATATTAAATTTGAATAATAACGACCCAAACTGGTAAGGGTCAACGTTAATGGATGTTCTTTTTGATGGTTGGCAAAATATAATGCGATTTGCATGGCTTTTTTTACATCTCTGTTTCCCAGGGCCTTTTGAAATTCGAAGGTGTTAAAATCTTTATTAATTCCTATTACTTCACTCACGGTATGATCTTCTACCAATTCTCCTTCCGCAACTGTAATGAACAATTTTTCAATTTCGTTAGATGCTAAGGATAGGTTTGGGCCAATAAATTCACTAATGAGTAAAGTGGCTTTGGGTGTGATGTTCCTTTTGTGTTGGTGTACATATTCTTCGACCCATTTTTGCATTTGGTTTTCGTAAATGGCTTTAGATTCAAAAACGATTCCTGTTTTTTTGATGTTCTTGAAAATTTTTTTGCGACCATCTGGTTTCTTGTATTTAAAGGCGAGCACTAGAATGGTGGAGTCTACCGGCTTTGCCATATAGTCTTCTAGTTCGTCAATGCGCTTAAGGTCTTGTGCTTCTCGTATAACAACTACTTGACGTTCGGCCATCATAGGGTAGCGTTTAGCGGTCTCGATAATAGCACCTACATCGGCATCTCTGCCGTAAAACACGGTTTGATTAAAGCCTTTTTCGGCTTCAGTGAGTACATTCTTTTGAATGAAATCGGTTATTTTATCAATAAAAAACGGTTCACTACCATGCAGTAAATACACAGGTTTGTACTGTTTTTTTTGAAGCTGAGATATGATTTCTGGATATGTACTCATGTTCTTTTTAATGCGCGTCAAAAATAGAATAGGGATTGACTCTAAATTGAATTGTGGAAAACTAAAAGTGGAATTTGAATTATTCTATTTATTATTCTATTTGTAGTAAATGAATTTTTTAATTCATAGATAATTAACCAATACTGAAAAGAAATAACAACACTAAGCGTTGCTTTGCCCTCGTGCTTATTGTAAAAGCCCAACTAACCAAATGGGTGGTAAATAACCTTGTCGTAAATCTATGTACTTCCGCAGTAACACCAAATGCTCAAGCCTATAGTCCAGATCATACCCAAAATGAGATTTGAGACGAAATTAATGATATTAAAAACACATGCTCAAGAGGGTATTATTTATAATGCTGTAGGGTAAAACACTCATCCATATTATGCTAATAAACCGGATGGAGTTGGGCATTTTGAGGATGTTTTTGTGCCAGTACCTAATGCTAATATTTTTATTTTCTCTGCTGGCCTCACTGCAGTAATACCTCGGTTGGGGTGTTTGTTTGTTATACGAGTAATAGATGTGCGGATCAAGAAGAAGTTTTATTGATGGAGAGTCCAATCGCATAATATGTGTGGTCAGCTAATTAAATCGGGACTGGTTAATCCTAGAGAGTATATGGAGGTGACCACATTGGTAAAAGGTTTGTACGTAATTCAAGTAAATGAAAAACGAACCAAATTGTTGGTTAGGTAAGTAAATAGATAGATAGGTTTTAAAAGGGGTATAAACGTATTGTTTGCAGCCCTTTTTTTTGCTCAATTTTGCCCTTACATTTGCGGTAATGTCAGATATGAAAGAACAAGCTGGGTTTAAGTTTAAAACCAATGCAGACGGAAGAATGATGATCTTTGATGAGATCCGTAATAAATTCTTGGTCAACACACCCGAAGAGTGGGTGCGTCAAAACACGGTTAAGTTTATTCATGAAGAATTGGGCTTTCCTAAAAGTTTGATTGCTTTAGAAAAAGCATTCAAATTACACCGGAGAACAAAACGCACCGACATTGTAGTGCATGACAACGATGGCAAAGCTTTAATTTTAGTAGAATGTAAACGCCCCAGTATAAAAATTACCCAATCTACTTTTGATCAAGCATTCCGATACAATATAATTTTGAAAGTTCCGTATTTGGTTATTACCAATGGCGAAGAATTATATTGTTGCCTTGTAGAGGGAGAGCAAGTGACCTTTATTGAGAAGTTTCCTACGTACCAAGAATTTAAGAATGACTAAAAGAATTGTTTTACTGTTAACGATTTTCCTCATAGGGTTTTTTACTGCTTTTGGGCAGAATAAAACAGAGGGGCAAATTAAATATGCTTCCAAAATCATTATTGCCAAACTGTTTGCTGGCCATTCTGCTTTCTTTAAAGATGTAGATTTAAACTCCATTAAAATAGAATCGGTTACGGCTCTTTTTCCATACCATTCTCCGGTAATCCTAGAAAATAATCAAGTAGATTTATCACTAATTTATTCGTTGAAAATTTCATCCAGTATAAATATTGAAACGGTTATTCAAGATTTACAGTTGCTAGATGTTTTTGAATATGTGGAGCGTCAAGTCGTCCATGAAGTTGCCTTAACTCCCAATGATCCTGAAATAAATAAACAGGATTATTTAACACAAATAAATGCGTATAATGCGTGGAATGTGTCTACTGGTTCCACCAGTATTAAAGTGGGTATTGTAGATTCAGGTACGGATATGGATCATCCTGATTTAGTGACAGAAATGTATCAAAACACCGGTGACCCGGTAAATGGAGTTGATGATGATAATGACGGGTATATTGACAATTTCAATGGCTGGGACTTTTTTGGAAATGATAATAATCCGCAAATAGACTTAAACGCTCATGGTATTCATGTGGCAGGAATTGCCGTAGCAGCTACCAACAATAATGTAGGAGTAGCATCGGTAGGTTTTAATTCTCAATTTATTCCTATTCGGGCGGGAAACGGAACTGCAATAACACACGGGTATCAAGGGGTGGTGTATGCTGCTGACATGGGATGTGAAGTGATCAATTGCTCGTGGGGGAGTTTTGGTTTTACTTCGTTCGGAGAAGATGCGGTTAATTATGCAACCTACAATAAAGGTTCTCTGGTAGTTGCAGCCGCAGGAAATAGTGGATTAAATAGAATGTATTACCCGGCAGGGTATCAATCTGTTTTAGGAGTGGCTTCGGTTAAACGTACAGATGAGAAATCTAGTTTTTCTAATTATGGGAATTGGATAGAGATATCTGCTCCAGGAGAGGGTGTTTATTCGTGTGTAGATGCCGGTTTGTATAATTATAATACCGGAACATCTATGGCATCTCCCGTGGTTGCGGGTGCTGCTGCTTTATTGAAATCTGTTTTTCCACAGTTAACACCCAAACAGTTAACCGAAAGGTTAAAAACGACAAGTCAGAATATAGATGGTCAAAACACGAGTTATTTATATAAGATAGGAACAGGGAGGTTGGATGTAGGTGCAGCGGTAAGCGGCATTATTTCAGCTGCTTCGGTGGTTTTTGAAAACAAGGTAATTAGTAATAAAGTAGATAATGTTTTTAAAGCAGGCGACAGTTTGTTGATTTCTGGGACTTTCACCAATTATCTAGCGTCATCCAATAATGTAACGGCAACAATTTCGAGTAGTTCGCCCAATGTATTTTCAAATATCACGAGCTATAATTTAGGAGCGATGGGGAGTTTGGATCAAACAGATAATTTTTCCTTTCCGTTTTCCTTTCAAATAAAAAATTCTACACCAGTAAATACTTGGGTCACTTTTGAATTGATAATTACGGATGGGGTGTTTTCCAATACCCAACTAATAGATGTTTTGGTAAATGTAGATTATCTAAATATTGCGATTAATAATATGGCTTCCACTTTAGGTTCAATGGGGCAGTTTGGCTACAATGACCGAAATCAGACGCAGGGTTTGGGTGTCCAATTTAAAAACGGTTCTTCTCAGCTGTTTGAAGGCGGATTAATGATCGGAACTAACGCGGATAATTTTACACGAGTTATGGATCGCGTTAGAAACGGATCTAATTCGTGGGATACTGATTTTGAAGTTGTAGCATCCGTTAAGGAAATCACCCCCGCTTTGAGAGGGGAGTATCAGGTAGAAGGAATATTCAACGACTCTAACGGATTGGCAAATATGATTGGGCTAGATGTGCTGCAAAGGGGGTATGCAAGTACCATTACGGGACATGAGAATTATATTGTGTTAGAATACACACTAATTAATAGCTCTAATGATATTATTGAAAATGTAAATGCAGGTTTATTTGCCGATTTTGATATTGCAGATTACGATAAAAATGCAGTTTATACAGATTTAACACGGTTTTATACGTACACTATTTCTACAGAACCGGGTTCTCCTTTGTATGGAATTCAACTACTAACGCCAACTGTTTTTAGAAGTTATGGACTGGATAATATAGCTGGTGGTGCCGGAGGTATTGATATTTTGAATGGGTTTTCTAATTTCGATAAGTTTAGTGCGCTGACTAGTAATCGCTATGGAGCGGGTTATACGGATATTCAAGGTAACGATGTTATTCAGGTAACGAGTACAGGAGGTTTTGATGTGCCTGCTGGAGATTCGGTAACAGTTGCGTTTGCGTTAATAGCAGCAGAGTCTAAAATGTTGCTGGATGTAGTGGCCGATTCCGCTTACTTTGCCTATAACGGAAGTGTGCCAAATAGCGTTGCTGAACCAACTAATTGGAGGGATTTGGTCGTGGCTTTTCCAAACCCTACAAATAATAGAGTAACGCTCGATGTTTCAAGTTTGAATCATGCCGGTACATGGGGATGGGTGTTAAAAGATTTGACGGGTAAGGAATTGCTTCATTTAGAACAGATTTTAAATAAAACGCATACCATAGATTTATTTGAATTAAATTCAGGAGTGTACTTAATTGATATTCAAACGAGTGAAGGAGTATCTACAATAAAGCTAATTAAAAACTAAGCGAAGCATGTGTAGAATTACATTCTATTTGTAATATTTGTAGCAAATTCAAAATAAAAATGGGATTACAAGATATTTTATCTATTTCAGGAAAAGGTGGACTTTTTAAATTAGTAGGGTCTATGAAAAATGGGGTGATTGTAGAATCGTTGATTGACGGTAAAAAAACTCCAGCTCATGCACATAACAGAATTAGTGCATTGTCTGATATTAGTATTTATGGGGAAGATGGTGAAAAACCTTTAGCCGAAATAGTGAAGGCAATTCTTGTTAAATTTAATGGGGAAGCCATAGATTATAAAAAATGGAGTGGGGCTGAATTGAAGTCTGAATTCATTGAAGTCTTTCCAGATTACGATGAAGAAAGAGTATATGTTTCTGATATTAAGAAGGTCTACCAATGGACAAATATT
>JBLFZF010000155.1:0-5985 GCA_047610145.1 Salibacteraceae bacterium
TTCAAAACGATTTAAATACATCTTCTACTAATTACATTCGAAATGAATTTTCTTCGAATATTACGTACAGCCAACGATTTGGTAGGAGTCCGTTTTCAGCAAGTGTAAATGCGAGTCATAATCAGAACAATGTAGATTCTACGATCAGCTTTACTTTACCCGAATTAAATGTAAATATGTCTCGTATCTACCCTTTTAAGCGAAAGATTAAAATTGGGAAGGATAAATGGTATGAAAAGGTGGGGGTAAACTACACTGGTAATTTTAAGAATAAATACAAAACAAAAACAAATCAACTTTTTGATACTCCGCCAACAGATGCAGAAAACCCTCCTACATATTATCAACCTCAGCTAAACAATGGCGTTAGTCATAAAATAAACACGAGCACTTCCCTAAAATTGGGTCAGTTTAATTTATCTCCAGGTGTAAATTATTCGGAAACATGGTATTTTAAATCGGTCAATCAAAATTGGGATAGCACCGCTTTAAATAATACAGGAGAACAGGGCGCCATTGTAAAAGATACAACTAATGGTTTTTACCGCTACGGAAACCTAAATGTAAACGCATCTATATCAACCAGAATATACGGTATTTACGCATTTAGAGGAGCTAACTTAAAAGCCATAAGGCATACATTGACGCCAACTGTAGGGGTTTCCTATTTGCCCAATTTAAGCACACTTCATCCCGATTTTTTTGGAAACACTCAATCGGATACGCTAGGTACTATAAAAGATTACACCGTTTTTGATTCTGACCGAGGTTTATATGGCGCTCCGAATGGTTTAGAACAAGGTAATGTCACCATGGGAATTCAAAATATTATTGAAGCTAAACGTAAAAAAAGAAACGATACCACAGACGCATTCACCAATGTAAACATCATTGATGCCTGGAACTTCAACACCTCTTACAACATGTTAGCTGACTCATTTAACTGGTCCTTAATGAACATGAATATTCGTGCGAACGTAGGGAAATATTTAAATTTAAATGCAAATACAATTTCTGACTTTTATGGATTAAAAACAGACGCTGAAACGGGTACCGTCTCACGAAGTCAACAATTCAATTTCAGCCAAACAGGGCAACCCCTCAGATTAGTACAAATAAGAACATCTGTCGGCTTAAATTTTTCTGGAAATTCAGAAGGTAACGAAAAAGAGAAGGAGGAAGTGGGTAATCTAAACGAAATACAAGATGGAAACGCCATTTACCAAGAACAACAATATGTTGATTTCAATATTCCTTGGAATATGAAAGTCAATTATGTGTTTACTTACAACAAACCTTTTGAAGAAGTAGTTTTAGTCAACTCTCTCGCCTTTTCAGGCAGTGTAAATATTACTCCTGGATGGAAGGTCAGAATGAGTTCAACGTATGATTTCGACTTAGGTAGATTAGGATACTCCACTATAGACGTTTACAGAGATTTACATTGTTGGCAAATTGACCTGAGTGTAATTCCGTTTGGAGATCGTAAGAGTTTCAGAATAAATATTAAAGTTAAACAGGGCTTTTTGCAAGATTTAAAATTGAGTAAAAACAGCCGATGGTTTGACGGTTAAGCCTATGAGAAAATCACACTTGTTTTTATTTTTCCTATTTCCTTTTTTGTCCGTATCAGGTCAAAATAACAAAGATTCCTTTCAGTCACAGTCTGTGCTATTTCAAAAGGAAATGAATGAATCATTCGCAGATTCTAGTCGTTCGCCTTTAACATCCGATCACTTGGCTACATTTAAATCACTACCGTTTTTCAAGATTGACACAAACTTTTATGTAACAGCGAGGTTTGAAAAAGCCGCCAAGAGAAAATCTATAAAATTCAAAACAAGTACCGACAGAAAACCCAAGTATGAAATTTTCGGTACTGTATTCTTCGAAATTAACGGCATAGATTATTCTTTAAAGGTATACCAAAGCCATAGTCTTCGAGAACGTGAAGAATTTAAGGATTACTTATTTCTCCCTTTTTTAGATTTAACAAATGGATCTAGTTCGTATGGAGGAGGCAGGTATATTGACTTGACCATCCCCAAAGGAAGCACATTAATTATAAATTTCAATACAGCGTATAATCCATATTGCGCCTATAGCGGCCGATATTCTTGCCCAGTGGTTCCGGAAGAAAACTTTCTGAACTTAGCAATTCGAGCGGGAGTGATGGCGCCAGCGGAGCATTAAAAAGACTACTTCAAATTATCTTTAAAAACCTTTCTAAACTTCTCCATTTTGGGTTGAATCACATAGGTGCAATATCCTTGATTTGAGTTATTTCGATAATAATTTTGATGGTAATTTTCTGCGGTATAGTATTTACCTAAAAGAGTCACCTCGGTAACAATAGCATTAGGATAAGCCTTCTCTGCATTTAATTCTTTAATAATAATTTCTGATATTTTCTTTTGATTCTGATTGGTATAAAATATTGCCGAACGATATTGAGTACCGCGATCTGCACCTTGATAATTCAAAGTAGTCGGATCATGCGTTTTAAAGAATATGGCCAATAAAGTTTCGAAGTTCACTACCTCTGGATCAAATACTATTTTAGCCACCTCAGCATGTCCTGTTTGTCCTCCAGAAACTTCTTTATATGTAGGATTTAAATACGTGCTTCCGGTGTAACCACTTTCTACAGACAAAACACCCTTCACCTCTTGAAATACCGCTTCGACACACCAAAAACAACCGGCACCAAAAACGGCTATTTCTTTATTTTTATTTTGTTGTTGCGCCCCTACTAAAAGGCTACTAAAAATCAACATGATGGTAAGAACAATAATTCGCATAGTTTTATTTTTAATGACTATTCAAAAGTATAGCGGAACTCCCTACTTATTTGTCTTATAAAACACACTTTTTAATCCCTTAAATAATTTTAACAATTAACCCTAACCTCTACTCTTCTAGAGCAACCTATCTAACGAGTGCCGCGTCAGATAGGCGTTGTTAACATCGGATTAAAATTTTATTGTTTGCTTAATCTAAGTTACCTTGCTCACCTATGAAGAAAACGCTGGTTTTATTGAGTATATTTTTTTTAGTGATTTCCGCTTTTGGAAAGAAAAAAGAAGCGATTACCACTAGATATCAGTTCATTAAAAACAATGGTCAGTTTCATGCGAATTCACAATACCGTGTTAGCATTCCAAACGGAATGCTGTTTTTAGAAAGCAACACATTTACCTACCATTTTTTTGATGGTAATATATTACAAGAACGTCATCACGGAGAGTACCAAGGCGATTCTAATATAGCTATGAATTATCATGCCTATAAAGTGAAATTTGAAAATGCTAATCCAACCCCCCAACTTACAGCATCTAAAAAAACACCCAATTACTACAATTTTTTTAGAGGAAAAGATCGCTCAAAATGGGCCGGTAGAGTACCTGCTTATGAAGAAGTAGAATACAATCAATTATATCCAGGTATTAACTTAAAAATGTATAAGCATACTTACGATGGTTTAAAATACGACTTGATAGTGGCCCCAAATGCAAATCCTTCCAATATACAGGTTTCCTACACTGGAGTAGACTCCATTTACCTTAAAGGAGGGAAATTGTACGTGATTACCTCGTTAAACGAAAACTGGGAAGAGAAACCAGAAGCTTGGCAAATCATTAATGGTAAAAAACAGAAGGTTACCTGTAAATATCATTTAGAAGGAAACGTACTTAGCTATACCTTCCCAAATAGCTACAATAAAAATCATGAGCTAATTATAGATCCAATCATGGTCTTTTCATCCTACTCCGGGTCTTTTGCTAATAACTTTGGATATACAGCTACGTATGACAAATTTGGTTTTTTATACTCCGGGAGTACTGCTTTCGGGGTTAATTACCCCACTACGCTGGGAGCTTTTCAAACTACTTATGCAGGAGGTACGGGAAGTGGCGGAACTGGAGGCACCGACATTGCGATTACCAAATGGGATACTACCGGAACTTTTCTCATTTACTCTACTTACTTAGGAGGAACATCGGATGAAGCCCCTCATAGCTTAGTGGTTTCCGAGTTCTCTGAGCTTTATGTTATGGGCACCACTGGCTCAACTGATTTCCCTACCACCATCAACGGTTTTGATACTTCTTTTAATATTCATAACCCTATAATTCCAGTAAGTATCGCAAGTACTGGAGTCTTTTATCAAAACGGTTCTGATATTGTGGTAACAAAGTTGGATAGCTCAGGCAGCAATTTGCTCGGCTCAACTTACTTAGGAGGAACCAATACAGATGGCGTGAACAATGGCGTAAATACGTACAATTATGCAGATGAGTTTAGAGGCGAAATAGACATCGACAAAAAAGGAAAGGTATACATCGTTTCCTGTACCCGAAGTGATGACAATCCGGTAACCGCTAGTGGTTTTCAAAACTTCAAGTTATTTCCTACCGTTAATCATATTGATGGTATTGTGTACAAACTCAACCACGACTTAAGCGCTTTAGAATGGACCAACTACATTGGAGGTAATCACGGAGATGCGGCCTATTCTATTGCCATTAATAAGGATAATGATATTTACATTACCGGAGGTACTTATTCTCCTGACTTTCCAGTAACCGCCAACGCATTTGACACGACTAACTCTGGGGTTAATGATGCCTTTATTTCTAAAATATCGGAAGATGGAAACACCTTATTATCCTCTACATATTATGGTTCCGCAGCTTACGACCAAAGTTATTTTGTAGAGCTCGACTTTGAAGATAACCCACATATTTTTGGACAAACAAGCGCAGCTAAAGGACTTTTAATCCATAACGCTTTATATCATGACTCTTTGGGAGGTCAACTAATCACCAAGTTTAAACCAGAACTTGATTCCGTTATTTGGTCTACACGTTTTGGAACAGGGTCTGGAATTCCTAATATATCTCCAACTGCATTTTTGGTAGATGTATGTAGCGCCATTTACTTAAGTGGTTGGGGAAGTACCACCGGCATGGATACCGCTGGAGGACCTTTTCAAGGAACTACTGACGGCATGGATTTTTATCTTATGGTATTGAGTGCTGATGCAAATAGCTTGCAATATGGTAGCTTTATTGGTGGGGTCAGTACTATTCGTGATCATGTGGATGGAGGTACAAGTCGATTTGACAGAAAAGGTAAGATTTATCAAGCCGTATGCGCTGGATGTGGCAATTTTGATAATTTCCCTACCTTTCCAAACCCAGGTGCTTGGTCAAATACCAATAACACTACCTACTTTCAAGGATGTAATCTAGCTGTATTTAAAATGGATTTCCTACTGCCAATTGTGATTGCAGATTTTGATGCTCCAACTGCAGGTTGTGCTCCGCTGAATATCACATTTGATAATGTTAGTAAAATTCAATCACTCACCACCTATTTATGGGATTTTGGCGATGGCACAACTTCCACTGCTTTTGAACCCAACCATATCTATACGGTTCCTGGAGTGTATACTATTAAATTATTTGTGAGCGATGCGGCTACCTGTAACCTGTCAGACTCTACTATTAAAACAATCACCATATTAAGCAACACCTCCACTTTTCTTCCCAATATCACCAAATGTAATGGAAGCCCTGTAGAAATTGGAGTCGCCCATAACATTGACCCTTCACTTTCTTACCAATGGAATCCTACGACAGATTTAAGTGACACCTCTATTTCAAATCCATTAGCTAACCCATTAATAAATACTGCTTACACCCTAATAATAGATAATGGAGTCTGTTTCGATACGGTTACACAATGGGTAGAAGTAGATTCTATTTCTACGATAATCAATGGCCAATCTAACGTCTGTTCCCATGACGCTCCATTTACCTTAACCTCCATAACACAAGGTTTTGATTCCAATTATATTTGGTCAAATTTCCCTGGTTTTAGCGACACTATTCCTTCTTTAACTGGCGGCACCTCTGTCTTAGTTTCTCCGCTAGACTCTGCCAACATGTATTATTTGCAGGTTATTTCTTCCAAAGGATG
>JBLFZF010000156.1:0-5979 GCA_047610145.1 Salibacteraceae bacterium
TTAGCATAAATGCATAAACAATGTTTGTGAGTGCAAAAAGTACTAAAACTTTTGTCCCAGCTAAATTATTATTTATTATTTTTTTTAGTTTGTTCATTATTTTAATTTCAATTATTATATTACGACGAGCCATCTCTTGAGCTTATTGAAGATGCTCCCTAGGTCAAACCATTGATTTATTGCAGTATGTTGCCTTTTCAAAATCCCTTATATTCATAGAGATAATTGGAACACCAGGGAACATTAACTTTAACTCACTAATAATCTTTTTTGAAAGATCGCTTTTCTGAGTCATATTTCTACCTTCCATAATATTGGCAAATATATGAATAAAGTCATCTTTTGTATTTCCAATGTTATAATATTCAAAGGAATTAATTCTCACTTTTATATCTCCTTTGTCAAAAAGGTCTGTTGATTCCGCTGTGTCGTATACTTTTTGAAGAATTTCTTCTGGTGAATTCAGATTTATTATATTTTTATTCTATTAAAAAGGGTTTGTAGCCCAAACAGTAACTTCCGGCACAAAGCCTTTATCACGCATTTCTACTACTGAAATTATGGTTTGAGCAATTTCCTCTGAACCTAATTTATTAGTTTCTTCTTCTCGTTCTGCTCTTGAATCATTTGCAAAGGCAGTGGTTACCTCGCTTGGATTAACCAAAGAAACCCTAATATTATCTTTCCGCAATTCTGCTTGCCAGGACTGGGTCATGCCTCTAACCGCAAATTTCGATGCTGCGTAAACCGTTCCTCGTGCAAATCCTTTTTGGCTGGCCGTAGAACCAATGTTTATAATATTTCCAGAGCTTTGTGCTTTGAACACAGGAATGATTTCTTGAGTGAGCAAGGCCAACCCGAATACATTAGTTTTGTAAACACTCAATAAATCCTCTTCCGTGATATCACCTAACAATGGAAATACGCCTATACCTGCGTTGTTTATAAGAATATCTATTTTGCCATCTAAAAGTGCAATAGCTTCTTTAGCTTTCGAAGGAATCGAATTTAAATCGCTGATATCAAACAACAACGGAATGGCTCCTAACTCTGAAGCGACCTCTTGAAGTTTTTTATCATTTCTTCCTGTAATGACAACTTTAGCACCTTTAGCAATAAACTGCTTTGCGGTTTCTTTACCGATACCAGAGCTGCCTCCAGTAATTAATACATTTGAATTCTTGATTAGCATATGATTTTTTTAATTAGGGGAGTAGGTTTCTACTCCTCTGAAGGTTCAAAATTAATTTACTCCACAAACCTACGAACTACTTCCTCTCTTTCATAGAATAGTACTAACATTTTATCCAATTCAATATCCCATTCTATCATACTACCAGGGGTATCATATTTATCAATTTGAAGTGGCATTTCTGATCTGATTTGACTCGAATTCGTTTGTACAATTGATTCCAATTTATCAAATGAAATATCTCTGTTTTGTAATAGCGAATTATACCTACCCCAAAATTCTTGCTGGAATGATTCCTCTTCATAAAACACCTCGAATAAATTAGAAAGGAAATTACTACCTTTATTGTAAATAATTTCTAGCGGAGATTTATCCATTTTTAACCAGGCTGCTTCATCTAGATCAGATAGTATGAATCTAAATTTACCGTCATTAATGGCATGGAAGCGAACATTTTTGTCCGGCCAATCCGTATTTCCTATAAACGATTCAAAGACCATATAGTCAATGAAATTATTTAAGTCAATCTCGCTTCGGAGGTAATCAATATTATTCTGTTCAATGGCTTCAACCAATCGATCAATACGGTCGAAGTCTCCGTCTTTCTTAATTAATTCCTCCGGAATAAGTTTAGTCAGTGTAACCTCCCTTTTTTTCACATCATATAAACCGGCCATTCCATTTGTATTGGCTTCCGTTCTTAAATTTAGTAAGCCATAAAATGCTTCATTAACATAAACGATGGCAGGTTCACCATAGGTCAAGTCCAAATCTAAGTTCGCGTTTATCGCCAACTGGGTAAAACTTAGATCTTTGATCATCGTCTTTTTAAAATCATTTCCAGAATTCCTAAGTCTAATCGCTTTAATCTTATCTATATTATGATGGGCCAATACATAGCTAGGATTGATTAAGGAGCGATCAGAGTTGTCGTACTTTTTATCAAACTTTATACCTAAAGATTTTAATGAAAACGTAACGGAAAAATTACCCTTCACTTCTAATTCCACCTTTTCATTTGCTATGATTAATTGCTGATTTCGATATAAATTAAACAGCCCATCCATTTCTATTTCTTCAGTAGGTTGGCCAAGCATCCTTTCTAAATCTCTTTCATCCGTAACGATATTAATTACAGGCAAGTTTGTTTCAAGTTCTGAAAAAGGGACTTGAGAAGAGGGCAGTTTAAGATCTTCCTCGAAGGTAGAGCACGACCAAAATAAAAGCAAGGTTAATAAGTATGGGGTATATTTCATAAGGTTTCTTTTTTCTTTTTTGTAAAATTAATATTTCTAATAATACCAATCACCAATGCCACTTTAGGGTCATTAATAAAATAAGCATCAGGGATATTTCGTATATTCCAACTAAACCCTCCGGTCAAGTACCATTGTCTCTGCAATAGATACCTTGTCTCTAACAGAAAATTAACCCGCCAGGAATACCTATCCTCTAGCAAGAAATCTAGTTTAGTGTAATCAACATTATTTTGGAAAACAAAGCCACCTGAAAATTGTATTTTTTTATTGGGGAGTGGAAACACCACTTTTAGAGGTATCGTCATACGATAGGTTGTCGCCTCAAACCTACGACCATGCAGTCTGCCTGAAGAAAAAATAGTTTTCCCTGAAAGTCCAATTTCAGTAAACACTACTTTACTGCGAATAAACTTATAAGTCATTCCGAGATCTAAACTATACCCTGTAGATTTTTCAACTTCCTCTCCAAGTAATTCAACAGAATTATTAAAGGTATAGGCCGTATTCAAAAAAAAGGATATCCTATTTTGGGCTTGACTTATATGGAGTAAACAAAAGGTTATTGCTAGGAAAAGGTAAATTTTTTTCATTTTGGTTTCTTGGTTTTGCCATAGAATTCAATATTCTATTTTTTAAATAGTTTTGTTCGAACAGCCTATCATTCGAATTGTTCTAAATTTTAAATATAAAGTTTTAAACTACTGTACACTTTTTAAAAACAAACTTTCCTTTAGCCACTATGCCCGCGGGCGGCGGCTCCCCTTTAGGGCCTGGGGGTTGCGTGGGCAAAAAGTGTATAGTAACTTAATAAAGTTTACTATTTAATAATAATACTGGATCTCCAATTTTTTAATTAAATGCTTGCAAAAGCAAAAAAAATCGACGAGTTGCCTCGTTGAGTATTCCAATAGCTCTGATTCTTCGTCACTTTTGATAAAGTGTCCAATCTTTAAAGCCCCCTACCCTATTTCTTCATTGTTAATGTCCGTCATAATACTTATACCCGTAATAATAAAATTGCCAATATATTAGTATAGTACAAACATATTAGCAATCCTAATTTTTCATCTTAAAAAGCACTCTAAGTGCTTAACTATCTATTAAATTTACAACTATTACTTCACATTACTTAATAGATTTTATGCTAAAATATTTTGTATAGAAATCAAATAGATAATTTTTGTCAGAACGAAAACTCAAAAGAATGCTTCTTGAAGGTATCAATTTCATATGCGATTGAAACCGATTAAACATGAGATGTAAATATGAATAGGTCCATAATCAACTAAAAGGGAAATATAATGTTATAAATATGTACACCATAGAAAGCTTTAATGTGGTGGATTAATTATCTAGACACTTATTATTTGCAATTTTTAATTATACAATTCAATCTTATGAAAAAAATTATCTTTTTCTTTCTATTGTCTTCGACTCAATTGGCCTTTGGACAAAACGCCCCCATAGATTTTGAACCAGCAGGCATAGGAGCCGCATGGACCTGGGCAACCTTCGAAGCACCTCCCATGGAAGACGACCCGACTTTTAGTATCGTTCCCAATATATCCGTTGATGCTAACAATCCTTCTGCAACTGTTGCCAAAATGGAAATAGATTATGCAACAGCAGCTGCTTGGGGTAGCGCGGGATGCGAATCGATGCACAATGCAGATATTGGGACTTTCTCGTTCACCACAGAAAACAGCACGGTGAGCCTCCAGTTTTATCAGGAAGGTTTTGCCTCACCGGTAGCCTTGAAATTTGCCACTCCTGCGGGCGCTGCCTATCCGGAAGTGGTTATTCAAAATACAATTGCCGATGCTTGGGTTGATGTTGAATTTGACCTATCGGCTTGGATCGGTGACCCACTCGGAGGACAGCCCGATCAGATCATTTTCTTTCCGAGTTATGCACCTAGGACAACCGGTCACACGGTTTATTTTGACAATGTAGTATTTGGACCTGCAGGTCCAGGGCCTGCAGGTCCAATGACTCCTGCTCTAGATCCAATTATTGATGAAGATCTTGTGCTATCGGTGTACAGTGATTTTTACGCAGTCAACACGGTTTCCGCTTACAATTTCAATGCTTTTCAGGGTGCGGGCCTCGTGTCGCAAATACAAATCCAAGGCAACAATACAGGAAAAATTCTAGACCTAAGTTTCTACGGTGCAGATTGGACAGATGTAAATCTTAATGAATTTGATACGGTTCACTTTGATTATTGGGCAAGGAATTCTACGGGCTTCGGGCTTTTTGTAATCAATGCTTCTAATGGCATACCGGGTGGCGTACCGGAAGAACCTCGCTATTCCATATCGGCATCTGGTGGCGACGAAACGCTTGTTCAAGAGGAATGGGTTCGCGTTTCAATTCCCTTGCAGCATTTTCTTGATTTTCCAACGCCGGGCTTTACTTATACCCTCGACAACGTTAACCAATATAAATTCGAAGGAAATGGGGATGTGTTTTTTGACAACATCTTCTTTTCAAATGATGGATCGGTGAACGTGAATGAACTCCGGGAATCCGCCTTCCAGGTTTTTCCAAATCCGGCAAATGATGCTTGGACAATTTCTTCTGAAGGGACAACTATTCTTCAGGTTACCCTGTATGATATATTGGGAAAACAAGTAACTTCCTTTTCGCCACAATCTGATCAGACTAGGATAGATGCGGCGGCACTTAATTCGGGTACTTACTTCGCGCGTGTGAGGACGTCTGAGGGAGTGGGGACGATTAAGCTTATTAAGTAATAATTTCTACGTTTAATTTCGCATAAAATTTAACAAAAAGCACAATCCAAATTTGGGTTGTGCTTTTTTGTACTTCCTTCTTGGTTTTGAAATGTGATAAGTTTTTAAGTGTAGTAATAATCTGTTTTAACTTATCTTGGTGTCTACTCTCTAGTAACTAGTTCCAGTTCCCACGATCGCAGGCCGTCTCCCATCTCCCGTCTCCCATCTCCCGTCTCCCATCTCCCATCTTCCCGTCTACCGTCTTCCCGTCCTAGTCCTTCGATTCAATAAACTTATTCAACAGCTCAATAAATTTCTCATTCTTCGTTCTTTTTGCAGTTTCCAGAGATGTAACGCCACTTTCCATTTCTATTATTAAAGGCTTAGCTCCGTTTAATAACAAGGCTTCCGTAATTTCTATATTCTTATAGCGAATACTTTCCGCTAAGGGCAGCGCCATGTATTCTGGATGCTGGTAGTTTGGGTCTATTCCCGTTCTGAGATAAAACTTCACTAGCTCCAAATCATTTACCTGAATGCCTTTGAACATTGCTTTCCAATCTCCTCCTGACATGTTTGTTGTTTTTTAAAAATGAAGTGATATTTTTTGAATGTAAATATCGAATATTATTTGGGTAGATTGTTATTTATTTTCTGATTTGATGTAATCATCTAGTAAACTATAATATTGCCATGATGGAACTGTAACCAGCCATCGAAAAGTGGGGGGGGCGGGGGGGCGGGGGGGGGGGGGGGGGGGGGCGGCGGCGGGGGGGCGCGGCGGGGCGGG
>JBLFZF010000157.1:0-5901 GCA_047610145.1 Salibacteraceae bacterium
TATAATTCTGATGTTCCATTTGAAGCATGGATTAGAAGAATCATGATTAATACTATTATTGACGAGTTTAGAAAAAATAAAAAGAGTAAGGAGGCAATTGAATATACTGATTTTAATGGCGTTTATGAATCAAAGTCTGTTTCGCACAATGAAGCAGATCTGATGTTTGAAGCCGAAGAACTAGAGGAAATGATAAAAAGCTTACCTCCCGTATCTCAAAAAGTGTTTAATATGCACGTTATTGATGGGTATAGCCATAAAGAGATTGCTGAAAAATTAGAAATTAGTGTGGGCACATCAAAATGGCATGTGTCTAATGCAAGAAAAATATTGAGAGGTCTTATTGAAAAAGCAAAGATCTCTACAAATTATTATACTACCGCATGAGTGACGACAATTTAGATAACCTATTTAAAAAGGGTCTTTCTGAGAGAAGTGTTGCGTTTAACATGGATTCTTGGAGAAAGATGGAACAAATGCTTCCAGCTGAGACTAAACCTGCGGGTTTTAGGTTTGGATTGGTAGCGTCTCTAATTGGAGGGGTAATGATTTTAATGAGTGGCTTTTTGATATGGTCTACGAGTAAAAGTGAAACTTCTCAAATAGCAGAGAGAGTGACTACGGAATTGGGTTTGGAAGCGGTAAGTGGTTCTTCGAATTCAGCTAAAAATGAAATTGGCACAGTTGATTTGGTCAATCCAACTAAAGAAAAACGATTAAAAAGTTCTTCGGAGTTTTCCGAAATGGAGAATGCTTCAGATATGGAGTCTGTGCTTAATTCTGAACGGGCAAGATCTACCGCTACTAAAAATATAACCGAATTAAAAAATAAAGAAACCGTTCAAAACCCAAGTGTAAAAGCTAATTCAAATTCAAATAAAACAAAAAACTCCTTTTTTGCTAAAAATGAAGGGTTTAAAAGCCTGTCTCTAGATGCGGAGCAAATGGAGGTTTCAGCAATGAGCAAATCTGAAACGGAGAGTTTAAGCATGGTAAGTCTGGATGAAGGACAAATTTTTTCTATACAAGAAGACCAGTATAATACTTTATTTGCGGAAGTTGGTGACTCTAAATTGCCTAAATTGAAGAAGAATGAGTTTGGTTTTTTAGCGGGTGTAACGATAACAAATGACTTAGTAAATTCACCTCAAAATGGTTTCTCAGGATGTGAGGTGCTGGGTTTAACTTATCAGAGGTACTTTAATGGAGGGTTTAGTGTAATGGCTAACTTGTTATATGCCCCAAGAAACGAAGTGAATGCCGTAAAGCATTTCGATAAAAAGGTGTACGGTTTCGGTAGTGTGACTGAACAAACTATGGTAGAGTCTCAAAGGCTAGTATATTTAGAATTGCCTTTAATGATCAACTATAATTTGGGTAATCATAACTTTATGGCAGGTTCAAGTTTATCTTACTTAATGACTGGTTTACATAAAGTTTCTACAGAGTATGTTACTCAAACCGAAACTACCGTAGATGACTCCATGCAATGGGGGCATACTGATGGATTCAATAAGTTAGACTTTGCTTTGGTTGCTGGATATGAATACAGCATAAAACCAAAATTAAACTTGGGTGTAAGACTAAATTATGGTTTGATGGATGTCACCCGGAATGAATACTTCGGTTCTGATTCCTTTGACAATAATGTTCAGTTTAGAGTATATTTAAAATATGCTCCGTTTCAATTTTAAGATTGATAATTAACGGTTTAAACCGTATATTTGATTTCTACTCTGTATTAAATGAATAAAACCTTATCATATCTTATTGTTTGCTTGGTCTGTCTTGGTTCTTGTAATCCGGAATTACCAACTGCAGATAGTTCTGCGGCTGTTTTTTTCGTGAAAGGGGTGTTGAATGGTCAAATAGTGGAACTAAGTGCAGGAGATAATTCCTATTATATGTACCCGTCTGTGAATGATGACTCGCTAGGTATTCGCTATTTCTCAGGTTTATTAGGTAAGGTGAATTGTCAAAATCAATCTGTCTGTCCTGAAACTTTCCAAATATCTATCAGAGAATTAGAAATTCGGTCTCAAGGACGATTGGGGATTAATGAAAACATTAAGCCCAGCAGGTATATTTTTAGAGGTCCACCAGAATATTTTTTCACGAGTTATAAGGCCTCTTTTTTTTCTAAATCTTTTCCTATCGGTTTAGGCCATGTTTGGGACTTTGGAGATGGTACGAGTAGTAATGAAATAAACCCAGAACACTATTATTTAAACCAAAATGACTCTATTGTCACCCCTGTTTTATGGGTAACAAATGGAACAGGATGTGATAACTCAGTTTCATTTGAAACTCGTTTTTCGTCTCCGTGTGAAGTGGACTTTACGCCTAAATATTTGAATGGACATTTGAGTTGGTCTTCGTTACCAAATGCTGGCCGTACGGAGTTGTGGGATTTAACAAATGGTTATATGCCTCTAGGTCCTGCGAACCTCCCGCCACTAGATTCTGTTTTTACTGCTTGTGTCAAATCTACAGACGCCTCAACTGGATGTGTTTCTTACAAGTGTAAAAATATTGTTTTAGATACAAACCTTGTTCAGTGTGTCGCTAATTATGATGTCATTAAAGAAACCGTTGTTTCTGCAGATGTTCGTGATTATGCACAAGCAACTATTTCATATATAAATGAGGCAGGTGAAAAATATGCGAGTGATCTATATGATCAGCCAATAGACAATTACTTCGAAATAGTGGAGGTAGAGGATTATACAAAGGATGAAAATGGTAATTCTACAAAAAAGATCACCATTAAATGTATGGTTCGGTTATATGGCGAAAGTGAAACTGACTTCCTAGATTTCACTTCCGAAAAAAGTATTTTCGCTATTTCATATTTGTAAATTGAATATCCTTCACCATTAACTGAATAGTGGCTCTTTCTTTCCAAATGTTGGTATCTATACTATAGGCAATATTAAACGGATGACCATTTTTTATTTCTTCTTCGAAATGACCAAACCCAAAAGCAATTCCAGAAATAATCGTCCCCGTATGTGGATCCGTAACTTCTAGTTTCAGGTGCGTTTTATCAGCGCCTACTGATCTTGAGTTTCCGCTATCCATTACATTTTTAGTGATAAAGGTGGGGACCATGTTTTTGGGCCCAAATGGTTCTAATTTGTCAATTAAAGATTTAAGCTTTTTGGAAACTTGGTCTAACGTAATTTCACAATCATAAGAAATGGTGGGCATGAATCTAGAACTAGTCATTTGACTATTTACCACCTTCTCAAAATGCTCAATAAAACCAGGTAATTGAGACTTTTTAAGTGTTAAACCGGCCGCATATTTATGGCCTCCAAATTGAATCATGTGATCAGTACATTCTTCTAGCGCATTATACACGTTAAAATCTTTAACACTTCGCACAGATCCCCCAATAATGTCGTTCTTAGAGTCGGTGAGGATAATAGTGGGTTTGTAATATTGCTCAATAACTCGAGAGGCGACTATTCCAATGACTCCTTTGTGCCATTTAGGGTGGTACAAAACAGTAGAGTTTTTAGACTCGAATGCAGGATTGTTTTGGATCATTTCTATCGCTTCTCCCGTAATCCTTTTATCCTCGTCTTTTCTTTGATCGTTGAATTCATTTATTAGAAGTCCAAAATCACTTATCTCTTTGGCTTCTGAAGCCAGTAATAGGTCTACAGAAGTCTTACCCTTAGAAATCCTACCAGCGGCATTAATTTTTGGTCCTATTTGAAATACAAGATCAGAAATACGAATGTTTTGTTTCTTTTCACCAAGTAATACTTGAATGGATGCGCGTGGAGTAGAATTTATTAAATGTAATCCAAGAGAAGCTAGAATTCGATTTTCACCAGTAACTGGGACAATATCACATGCAATACTAATGGCGGTTAAATCCAGTAAAGAAACTAAATCAAATGGGGTTTTAAGTGTTTGCTGAAGTGCTTGGCATAATTTAAACCCAATACCGCAACCAGATAGTTCTTTGTACGGATAATCGCAATCGTTTCTTTTGGGGTCTAAAACAGCTATTGCATCAGGTATTTTATCCCCCGGTGTATGATGGTCGCAAATGATAAAGTCAATATTAAGCGAGTTCGCATAATCTATCTTATCAATGGCCTTAATTCCGCAATCCAAAGCAATTATTAGATCTACATTTTGGTCGTTGGCATAGTCAATTCCAATAGTGCTTATTCCATAGCCTTCAGAGTACCTGTCTGGAATATAGTATATTAATCGGCTAGTTAGTTCTTGAAGAAAGGATGTCATTAACGCTACAGAAGTTGTGCCATCTACATCATAATCGCCATAGACCATTATTTTTTGCCCCGTATCTAAAGCGACTTTGATTCGAGATACTGCCTGAGTCATAGATTTCATTAAGAACGGATCGTGTAATTGATCTATTTTAAAATTATTGAACGCAATGGCTTCGGTAACGGAGTGAATATTTCTATTGAGCAGAAGTTTAGAAAATATTTTATACGCCTCTGAAGTTTCATTATCCCTAGTTTTAGAGAAAGATAATAGTTCTGTAAATAATTCATTTTCAATTAGGGGGTTAGATTTTAGGGAAGGTGTCCAGTTTTTTATCATAATAATCAAATATAAAAAATCCGATGTTGATTTTTCAGATAATTGTGATTTATTAAAGCCATGAAAAGTTGTAAAATTACGCTATGATTTATTTGCAAGTTTTACTCATATTTGGTGTGCCTTTTTTATTAATGGAAATCCAGAAAAGAAAAAAATGGTTTAAAGCTATTGTTATGGCTTATGCTCTTGGAGTAGGTTTTGGTAATTTCTTGCCGGGCTTCTTTATGAGTGCGCTTTTAAATGAAGTGACCGGCATTAGTATAATCTTAGCGATACCATTAATGCTGTTTCCTTCTAAAATAAAGGATTGGTTAACTCAGCCAAAAACGTTGCTACTTGCCTATGGTTTGGCTACTATAGCCACTACATTTACCGTTATTGTTGCCTGGTTTGTTTTTAAAGATAGGTTTGCTGAAATTGCCATTATCTCGGGTATGGTGGAGGGAGTTTATACAGGGGGAACCGTTAATTTAAATGCAATTGGGCTGGCATTTAACGCTCCCAATTCATTATCGGTATTATTGAATAGTTACGACATGGCTTTTAGTGCGATTTATTTATTAGCTATTTTCTCGGTGTTACCTAAAGTATTAAGTTATGTTTTGCCGAAATCAAAACATAGGAAAGGTTTTGTGGATAAAGAGGATAATTCGTTCACTCTTTTGAAGCCGAAACAAAAAGGTATAGCTATTGGTAAAGGGCTCTTGGTTGCGGGTGTGGTATTAGCAGCAGTAGTAAGCGGCTCGGTTATTTTTACAGGTGAGATGAATGAGCTAATTATTGTTTTTGGCGTATCTCTATGTGCGATGGCTCTTTCCTTCGTTCCGGCTATTAGATCGTTACCCAGTAACATGGTGATAGCCGATTATTTAATGATGGTTTTTGGTTTTTCCCTAGGAGCACAAGCGAGTATCTCCGAGTTAATGTCGGAGCAGAGCGGGTTATTAGGTTATTTTTTATTCACCTACGTAGTGATGTTATGTATCCATTTATTGCTAGCAAAAATTTTCAAAATTGACGTAGACACTTTTATTATAAGCTCCACTGCAGCGGTTTTTGGCCCTCCCTTTATTGGTCCAGTAGCTGAAAGTTTGAAAAACAGAAGTCTCATAGGACCTGGAATAGTGATCGCTTTAATGGGGAATGCGATTGGTACGTATTTGGGAATTTTGATAGTTCAAGTATTACAGGGGATACCCTGAAAAAAAAGGGAGTCATCGCCTAAGCTAAATGACTCCCCCCACTAACCACCTACTGCTGCAAATTTAAAAAAAAAAATTAATTAAACAAATAGATTCAATACTTAAAACC
>JBLFZF010000158.1:0-5790 GCA_047610145.1 Salibacteraceae bacterium
TGCCCTCGAATGGTGAAGGGTAGATAACTCCATGGAGGCACACCTATGTATCAGGTGAATTCTTTGAGCTTCTAAGATTTGAATTTTTGAATCTTTCAATAGTAAATGTTTAGACAACAAAAAAAAGAAAAAAATTGAATTGAGTGTCTCTATTAAATTATAATTTGGACCCGTGAAACATCTTATCCAATCGGCATTTACCAATATTGTTGTTTTGTTACTTTTTGTGAATAGTTTACATTCACAGAACGAGTACGACACGCTCTATTTTTATTCTCCTGACCTGACCTTAGAGCAGGCTCAAAATAAGTTTGAGACAGCCATTTTAGAAAAGTCAAATACCGCTTTTGAAGATGCAGAAATATATGCGAAAGCCTATTACCAATATGCCTTAGACACTGAAGATTCAACAGCCATTGGCAAAGCTTTATACCAATTAGGCCAGATTCAATTAAAGGCCTCCGAACATTCAAGTGCATTGAATAGCTTAAATGCGGCTCTTACCATTGCCGTTTCTCAAAAAGACACCACCGCAATTATAAATATTGAGCGAAATTTAGGAGATGTATACATCACTGTTCGTAAAAGAGATCAAGCTTTTGAAAAGTTTCAAATCTCCCTTGCCCTTGCTAAAGAAAGTTCGGATAGTATTAATATGGCAAAAGCACTAAATAATTTAAGTGTCATCAGTACGCAAGTTCATGAATATGAAAAATCTCTCAACTATCTAAATAGAGCATTAGACTTAAAAATTGCGTTTGCGCCAAAGTGGGATCATATCTCTACTCTAATTAACATCGGTAACAACTATGCGAATTTGGGGAATCATCAAAAAGCGTTAAATTACCTAGAACGCGCTAAGAAAATTGCCATACAATATAAAAAAACAAGGCAATTAGCTCAAATATGGTATCATATAGCCAATGTTCAGCGAAGGACCACAAACAGTCAATTAACCGAAGATGCTTTTTATAAATCATTGAAAATATCAAATGAAATCAATGATTTAACCAGTAATAACCGCTGTAAAAAAGCCTTTGCAGCATATTTAATGGAAATTAAAAAATGGGAACTTGCAGAAACCTACTTAGAGTCATTACTTCACAACTTAGACGAAAAAGAGAACCCTGTACTGCTATCTGAGATTTATTTTGCTTTAGGTAAGATTGCGTATAATTCTAAAAACAACATCAAGGCTAAAGTCTGGCTTAACCAATCAGTGAGTATTACCACGGAAACCAATAAAAAAACATTACGTGATGCCTACAATTTGTTATCTATAATTTCCTATGTAAACTCTGAATTTGAAATGGCTTACCATTACCTTCGGATTTCCAATATGATGGGGGACTCAATAATAGCAATTGAAAAAAATGACAAACTAGAAGAGCTACAGTTAAAATACAATTCAGTAAACGATAAAAAATCAATTGAAAATTTATTAGAGTTGAGTGAATTGCGAGAAACAGAGAAAGACAAGAGTAAGTTCTATTTTCTGATTACCTTCAGTTTATTCATCATTACCCTGGCCGTAGCTATAGCTCTGGCTAGACAAGCCCGAGTAAGAGATCGTCAATCAACGGAGCTCAAGCAACAAATTGAGGAGAATCTAAAGAAGACCAAAGATTTAATTGACGCTCATAAATTAGCCGAAGAAGGATTAAAAGTTAAATCAGAGTTTATTGCCATGGTTTCTCATGAAATTAGAACTCCTATGAATGCTATTATTGGAATGAGCTCTCTTTTATCGGATACCCCACTAAATAGCCATCAGAAGAACTATTTAAGTAACATTAGTATTAGTAGTAATAACTTACTAATTTTGTTAAATGACATCCTCGATTTCTCCCGTGTAGAGGCGAAAAAGGTAAATATCAAACTTCAACCTTCTGATTTAAAAAAGGAATTGACCCATGTGGTCAATATGTTTATGCCTTTGGCGGAAGAAAAACAACTGACCTTTAAAGTAGATATAGACCAAAAACTACCTGCTATTGTGTTTATTGATTCGCCTAGAATTCGCCAAGTTATTGTTAACTTGCTGAGTAATGCCATTAAATTTACTCACAAAGGTTTTGTAGAATTAAACGTGAAAATAGTAGCTACCGAACCCACTCTAAATGGAGAAATAGCCACCATACGGATGGAAGTATCTGATTCTGGAATCGGAGTACCTCAAAACAAACAAAAAGAAATTTTCAGTTCATTTAATCAGTTGGATTCTAAGGTTAGTAGAAAATACTCAGGAGTAGGATTGGGCCTTTCTATTTCTCAAGGTATTTTGGGTATGATGGGTGCACAAATTCAATTAGAAAGTGAATTTGCTGTTGGTTCTACCTTTTGGTTTGAACTTCGGGTGAAATCAGTAAGAGAAGCCAATAAAACGATTATTTCTCACGCAGGTGCCAAAGTGAAATTTGATAAAGAACTAGGCCTCAGCTGCCCGTTAAAAATATTGATTGCAGAAGATAATGAAATCAACCAAAAACTTCTGAAAATTAACTTAAATAAAATGGGGTACAACCCCGTAATTGTATCGAATGGACAGGAAGCCTTAGATCAGTTGAAAATTCAAGAGTTTGATGTGATTTTTATGGATGTTCAAATGCCTGTGTTAGATGGGGTATCGGCAACCAAAGAAATTGTACGCATGTATGGAAACGCTAAACCTATAATTGTTGCGGTGACCGCTAACGCAATGGGTACAGATAAACAATCGTATATTGAAGCAGGTATGGATGATTATATCTCGAAACCTTTCACCACAAAAGAAATTGAAAGTTGTTTACGAAATTGGTACAATCATATTAATAGTTAGCCTGAAATAACCAGACTAAAATTTTATTTTAAATGGAATAAACTTCCGGTAAACATTACACCTCCACCACCTCTAACTTGTGCGTATAAATTAATAAAGATTTTACATTTTCATACCCCATTTTTTCTAATTGGATTTTATAGGATACTATTTGTTGCTCATGCTCCGGTTTGCGCATTCCTGTTTTAAAATCTATTACACATGCGTCCTCTCCGTCAATTACTACTCTGTCGGGTCGCAATAAATCTCCGTTAGCTAAAACTAAATCAGCCTCATTTTTCACCTCTAATCCTTTATTAAAATATTGACTTAACTGAGGATGATGAATTACTTCTTTAATAAGCGTTACTAAGGCATCTACTTCCTCTTTTTCAATATCTCCAGTATTCACCAACTGCTCCATAGCAAATGCGATGTCGTCTTCATCATTAATAAATGAAAAGGCTTTATGTACTAGATTTCCATAATCACGCTCACCCGAATCATTCATCCATTTGAGGTAATTTTTTTTCACTTTTAATTTGTCTCTATATAACGAGTTTTTGAGATTCGATAACTGTAAAACCTGAATCTCTGGAATCGAATCACTTTCTTCTTGCTCGGCCCTTTGTTCAGTACCATAAGAAAACGTTTTAATCAGCGATTTACCGTCTACATCCGTATAGTTAGTATTTACCAATTCATGTCCTTCCATTTGATACAATGTACCCATTACTTCGCCAAAGAAATCGGCTTCTGGCTTTATAGTCATTACATATAACCTTTCTGCAGGACGGGTAAATGCCACGTACAATGCGTTAAAGTTATCTACTTGAATTCGTTGCATTTCCTTTTCATATTCTTCTGAAAATACCGAGTCTTTTACTTGATCCGAAGTGGGTAAAATCATAACTGGCAAAGGATTCGCGTCAGGCACATCTACCCAAATATTATGTTTATTATGTTTTTTAGTCCAGTTACCTTGAGCTAAAATAACAACTGGCCAATCCAACCCCTTAGATTTATGAATAGTCAATACATTAACTGCATCTACATCTTCGGGAATCTGAATACTGAGTTTAGCGTTTTGAACTTTCCAGTCATCCAATAAATCATACAAGCCAAAACCCGTTTTTTGTGATAGGTTAAAAACATAGTCCATCCATGAAGCCAAACGATTGTCTTTTAATTTCTGTAACCCAAATATTTCAACAATAGCGGATACCATTTCATAAACGGGGAAAGCAAGAATTTGATTTCGATTAAAACGGTACCCCCACATCGCTAAGATTTGAACTAGTTTATCCTCATCCAAATCTTTAGGATTCCTAATCACCGAATGGAAATCTGCTTTTGGCGAAATTTGATTTAATTTTATTAGGAAATCAGAGATATAGAATGTTTCTCCCGGCTGATTCAAATACCATAAAGTAGCCACCACTAATTGAACGGCTTCCGAGTTTTTAACCAACAAGCTTTCGCTAGAAATCACATTGATATTCTGCGCATTCAAATATTCTACTAAAGCAGGAGTCTCACTTTTTGTTTTTGTAAGAATGGCAATATCCTTGAGTTTAAATTTCTCTTCTTGCAATTGTAAAATCAACTCCGCAATTTGCGCAAATATTGCTACCATTGAATCTTCTTTCTTTTTACCATAGAAAAACTCAAAGTGTACTAATCCTAAATTCCCTTTATGATGAACTCCTTGTTTTACATCCGTATAAAACTGAGCCGCAGAACCGCCTAAAGTTTCTGCCGACTTTTCAAAAAATAAATTATTGAATTGAATAATATTTTCTTGCGATCGGTAGTTGGTCGCTAATGCAGCTACTTCTTCATTACTTTTCGATAATATTATTTTTCTTTCTTCTACATATTCATCCCCGTAAGGATTATACACATCTGGTAATTGTTCAAACTGCTCAACAACGCCACCTCTCCATCTATAAATAGACTGTTTCGCATCGCCAACCACGAGACTCGTTCCTCGTTTAGATAAACTTTCTTCCACCAATGGCAACATATTATGCCATTGCATTAATGACGTATCTTGAAATTCATCAAACAGAAAGTGGTTGTAGCGTTCTCCTAGTTTTTCATAAATAAAAGGAACCGGTTCATTTCGCGTAATTTCACCTACCAAATCAGTGAAATCAGAAATCAAAACTATATCATGATCCTTTTTAATTTGCTGAACATACTTATCAATTTCCGATAACAACGCCACGCGATACATGTTGCTTAACAACAATTTTTGAAACACATAATTTGACTGATGTATTTTTCTGTATTTTTCAATATCATCTAAATACGCCCATAGCGTTGGTCGTTTAGATTCTATTAAGGCCTTCTCATCATCCGGTGCTTTAGCGGCAAACCATTTACTGGAATCATTTTCCATTAACTTTTGAATGGTAGATCCATAATCTGGTTGATAATCTTTATTTAAAATCTTTTTAAAGTAATTAATAAGCACCCCTCTGCTCGCATAGCTTTTTATCTCTACACCATCTAAACCAAGGGCATACGCATCTTTGGCTAATCCACTAATATGTTGTTCGTAGGTTCTTACCTCTTTTGCTAATTCCGAATAAATAGTGGCATATTTTTCTAAACTAATGGCTTTCGCTTTATTCAAGTAATACCATTCATGGGTATTTAATAACCCCCTAGAATAGTCAAATAAATCTTCATCTATTTTCCATGTCTGGCCTTCATCAAACTTTGAATCAATGTACTGTTCAATAAACTTAGTGAGCGTTTTATCCACTCCTACGCGATCCAACATTAAATCAACGGCACGTTTTAAAACACTCTCTGTATTTAACTCTACCTCAAACTGTTGATTCAACCCCATTTCGGTAGCGAAACTTCTAATGACACGGTGTACAAAACTGTCGATTGTTCCTACAGAAAATTCACGGTAATTATGAACAATTTTTTTTAAAGTAACCCGAGATCGTTTTACCAAAATTGCTGAATCTATATCT
>JBLFZF010000159.1:0-5608 GCA_047610145.1 Salibacteraceae bacterium
TTGTTACAGATGCAACAGAAATAAAAAAATCCGTACAGTTTTCAAGTTCATGTAGTAATGAAGATAGAATCTTCCTTCGAGGATTTTTTGATTTACTAGAAGTTCAGGTTGAAATTCAACGGTGGATAAGACTTTTTTGTCCACAAACCCTGTCTGTAAACTAGCATTAAATAGTGGCACTAACTTACCCATTCGTCATCAACTTATTTACAATTGGAATATCTGCCGCAGCCCAATCAAGTTTTTCCAATTCCTTTTTATTCAACCACTCTAATGCTATGTGTTTATTCAAGAACAATTCCTTAGTTTTTACTTCACATAAGAAACCGTGCATTGTTAATTCAAAATCTGGATATGAATGAACCACTGTTAAGAATAACGATTTAATATTGGTGGAAATGCGTAACTCTTCCAATAACTCTCTTGCTAAGGCCTCTTTTTGAGTTTCACCCTCTTCAATTTCACCCCCAGGAAATTTAAATTTTTCAGAAATATAAGAGTCTTTGTTATGGGGCCTTTGTACACATAAAATCTGGTTTTCATGAAAAATAACCCCAGCAACAACTTCCACTTTTTTTATTCGGTTCATTACGGTTAAAATCAAGTGACCAAATTGAGGAATACGCCAAAATCACCAATACTATTCTATTAAAATATGTATAGATTTTCAACCATGAAAACAGTCAGCAAACAAATTTACCGGCTAACATTTCATACTTTCCTAGAAACAAAAACTTTACTTATGGTCGTTAAAAATGTAGAACACCTAAAGTCATTGGCTCGGAATGAAAATGGAGACTTTCAGGATTCCTGACGCATAATAGCCAATGGCCTAGCGAAAAGCAGCAAGCGTATTTTATACCCTCCGGAATGGGATGTGTTTTCATTAATCCACGAAATAGATGAATCGTATCCAGAGTTTCCAGCTTCGGGTTTAGCAGGGAAGACCAATAATCTGGAAGCCATACCGGCAAGATATTTATATAAAACCTAAATCTGCTGGGCTCTGAGAACCCTTTTCTCCATTTTACGAATCCGTTTATCGGTCAAGGCATTACTTCTAGATACCACCGCCCAAATAGCCGCAGGAAGCCAGCCTATAAGCGTTAACTGAAGAATGAAACATAGTATACCCGTAAGGATTTTACCACGTAAAAAGAAAGACAACCATGGTATGAGAACAGCTATTAAAATCATGATGTTGAATTTGAATTCAAAAATACGTCAAATGCTAGCCCATGTTTTAAATATTACTTAATCGGCAAGTGGATTCATTACGCGACCCATAAACAAAATGGTTTTTGTATCGTTATCCATGATATACATCAAAAACGGATGGTCTACGGTAAACGCTAAGGGTGGAATGGGCTTAGGTACTGCCATACTTTTCATGGTCATCACTGCGGCTGTTGCGGCTGCAGCTTCGGTTCCTTTTTCACTTACTTCAATAAACGCTTTATGCACCACCTCCGATATATATAAGTCGTTGGTAAGTGTCATTTTAGAAAAATCAGCCTTATTTGTAAAGGGGATGCTCATTCCTAATTGCTTTAAATATTTTTTTATGCTTATTGGCAACGTCATCTTAAACTTGGGCAATTGCAGATGCACTACTGGCTTTGGAGCGGTTAACATTTGATTAAAAACTGCGGTATTCATTTGAGTACTCACGGCATAGAGCATATCAGCTGTTTTTGGCAAAACAACCACCATACTTTGTTTATCTCCGGCATAGGGTAATCGAATAATTTGATAGTCTGCTGATTCCAAATAATTAAGCGCACCCTCAAAATTCATAAAAGGTACCTCAATGTTTTTATTGGGGGAGAGAAAGAATTTTTGATTCTTGGTCTTTTTTGTATCAAATGGGTATAACCAGTCTCCTTTAAAATATATGGCATTGGTAAGCACTAAACGGGTATCCCTAGTAATGGATCCCTCCGGTAAAAGGTCTTGAATTTTATCTTTTGTTTTTGCGGCTACCCAATCATTTATTTCTTCTCGCGCTATTTCCGGACTCTCCACAAAATTCACACGTTCTAGGCTAGAATGATAGGCTTCCTTATGTAACGCCACAAAACTAGGTTGCAATTGGTAGCGCCTTTCGCCCCATAGTTTATTGGCAATACTCCATTCGATATTTCCTTTCGCATTTTCGGTGATTGCATGCAGATACTTACCGTATTCGATATGAAATTCTGGCTTATTTTCTGCGAAGTGCATGGTTTCTCCAATTTCTTTAGCCGTTATACCGTCTACTCCGGCATAGGTCATGGCAAGCGCAGTTGAAATACTAAAGGGAGAAAAGAATATATTTCCGTATTCATTCGCGCCTATTACATGGTATAACTCCATGGCAAACGCATTGTTTTTAGTACTTATATTTTGAATAGGTGTTTGCGTATGGTACAGCGTAGCACTGGTAATAGCCAAGTATAAAATAGGTAACACTCCCAAACGAATATTTTTCATAGCTCTATTTTTCACGTTATTTTCAAAAATCATTCCGCTCAGTAGGATAGGATCATTTTTTATACCTCACGTACATAATTAGCAACAGCAAAATTGGTCCACTCATCTTGGTATTCAAAGGATACCTTCACCCATTCTTTGATAGCTCTTATCTTCCCTTACCAGACGAGTCAATTAATTGTGATCCATCTACACTCAAAGCTTCGCTATGGGCATGCTCATTGAGTTTAAACACCATTTCATTTTAAAAAAACTGGAGAATGTTTTTTTACCCTTTTTAAAACAAGGCAATCCAAACATACTTCTTTGAATTACTTCAGGAATTGAATTTACAGCGGTGACAAATTTTTACTCTTCTTGATTCATCTTATTTTTTATCCGTTTCTAATTCTATGATCTGTTTCGGTACATTCACACCAGCGCAACCATCGCGAGCAATACAAGCGGCCAACCTGGAAGCTGGAACCTCCTTGTCTCGACAAAGGTAACCTTCACCCCGAGTTATTTACGCCAAAGAGTTTAGAGTCTCAAAAGAAGGGCTTTCCATACACCGTGCCTGTTCTTTTTCGATACATGAGTAAAGGGGGATACAATTAATTCGACTCTATTTTTTCAAAAATGATCCTAACAATTTCATATTCTCTAGCTCCACCAGTTTAAAAAACAATAAATTGCAAGGTCTAAAAATTCATATTATGAAATTGAATCTATCTCTTATTTTGGTCTTTGCCAGTAGTCTATGTTTTGCACAGCCTCAATTAAACGCTATTGATTTACAGTTGATAGAAAACATTCAGAAACCAAATTCAAAATTGGCCAAATCTGAGTCCACACCTATTTCACTCATCACTATTTCTGGCATCCAATATATTTCAACCTTAGCGAAGGTCAACAATCGGTTCAAGGCTAGTGATTTACCACCATCTGTTATTTTAGGCAGTCAAATTGGAGATATCATCACTTTAAAAATTCCATTAAATCAAGCGCAATTAATCCATGATTTAGTGAATGTAGATTATGTAGAGTTATCTGCAAAAATTAGCCCGACTATAACGAATGCGGTGAAAGATTTACGAGCCGATTCGGTTCATGCCGGAATCAATCTCCATAATTCGTATACCGGGAAAAACGTATTGATTGGGGTGACCGATTGGGGATTTGATTACTCTCATCCCATGTTTTATGATACGGCATTAAGCAACACACGAATAGTGGCTGTTTGGGACCAGTTTAAAACTTCTGGCCCTGCTCCTGCTTCGTATGCGTATGGAACAGAATACGTAGGCGAAACAGAATTATTGGCTGCCCAATCAGATACCGCCTGTTCTTATTATGATTATGCCACGCATGGCAGTCATGTAGCAGGAATTGCTGGAGGAAGTGGTGCTGGAATTGGTTTGCGAGGAGTTGCATTTGAAGCCAATTACCTTTTTGCTGCCTTGGGTTTAGATGTGGCTTCGGGAATTGATGCGGTGAGTTGGATGAAATCTGTAGCAGACGCAGAAGGAAAGAGGTTAGTGATTAACATGAGTTGGGGTCTCTACTATTTAGGTCCGTTAGACGGCACTTCTATTATTAGTCAAGCCTTTGATAATCTGGTAAATGAGGGGGTAATTATTGTTACTTCTGCAGGAAATAATGGGAACGATGAGTTTCATATTAAAAAAGATTTTAATCAAGATTCGGTCGTTACGCGAATAAATTTTTATCCCTATAGTGCGCATGCTAGTATGTGGGGACAAAGCGTGTCTATGTGGGGACAAGAAAACCATCCGTTTAGTTCAAAGTTAGAAGTCTATGAGAATGGATCTTTAGTTATGAGCACGCCTACTTATGCCACCAACACTGCTCCATCTTACATAAATTCTATATTAGTTACAGGAACAGACACGGTGTTTTTTAACCTAGCTACAGACTCCGCATATCCACAAAACATGGCACCACATATGCGTTTACGTGTAAAAAATACACACTCTAATTTAATTGTTGTTTTACGCTCATATGCCGCAGATGGAACGGTACATTATCATAATGTGACTGAACTAAGTAACGGAGCTGGAAACTGGGGAATGCCATTGACTTCCTTTGGTGCGAATGGCACGAATGGAGACAGTCAATACAGTATTGGAGAACCTGCGTGTGGAAATGGTGTGCTGTCTATAGCGGCACATTCTAGTGAAGTACGTGCCCCTAACGGGACGGTATATGATGGCTCATTAGCTAATTTCAGTAGCGAAGGCCCAACAGTAGATGAACGAATGAAACCAGATGTATCGGCTCCTGGTGTAGGGGTAGCTTCTTCTATTTCATCGTATACTACGGCTTCGTATACCACTTTTGCATCTACTACTTTTAAAGGTAGAACGTATGATTTTGCTAAGTTTTCTGGAACATCGATGTCATCTCCGGCAACAACCGGTGTGGTTGCATTAATGCTAGAGGCAAATCCAGGAATAACGTCTGCAGAAGTAAAATCGATTTTAAAATCTACCGCACGAGAAGATTCAAAAACCGGATCTATACCTGCCACAGGAAGTGTAGAATGGGGATTTGGAAAAGTGAACGCCTATGCAGCGGTTAAAGAAGCTAGTAGATTATTATCGGTATCCGATGCCCCTGTATACGCAGATGTAGCCGTTTACCCCACATTAGCTGAACACACGTTATACATTAAAGAAGAACAGCGCATGCCGCATACGTTTTCCATTTTTGACATCAACGGAATGCGCGTTTTAAATGGAACCGTGGAAACACAAATTTCTATTCAAAACCTATTACCCGGCACCTATATTTTACATTTAAATTCTAAAAAAGGTTTTGGGGTAAAGAAGTTTATAAAAATGTAAGTTCTCTTTATATACCGTTGTTTTTTTAAGGAAAATACGCAAACGTTAAGTGGGTTTTATTTCAGCAGAACACCCATTAAACAAGAATCACAACGGAACAAAGTAGCCAATCATTCAGAGCTTTAGCCCTTTTTAAAAGGCATTTAAATATTCAAATTTAAAGTTCCTTATTCGCTATTTCATTTTAAAACAAACCGGTGTATTAGGATGTGGATGCGTCTTACTTAAAATTTGATGTTATCTAAACGATTCCCTACCGTAAGCTGTTTCATTTTATGTTCAAGCTCATC
>JBLFZF010000160.1:0-5529 GCA_047610145.1 Salibacteraceae bacterium
TTTTCATACTCTAGAGTCTCATCTGCAACTACCGAAACTTCATTCTTAACTAATACAGATTGATTTACTGTTTCATGATTCCAGATATTAAAAACACCATATCCAACTACACACAACACCATAGAAGCTATTCCTAATTTCACCCAACGAGGCAAAGCCTCTGAAGTCAGATTAAGTTTTTGCTCCATCTTAGCCCATTGATTAGCATCGTAAGATACGCTATGACCCTCCGCTGCTTTTTTCAACTGCTCCTCGAATGAATTTAATTTATTTGGCATATTAATATTCTTCTAACTTTATTAGATTTCTCAATAAATTTCTTTTCGCTTTAGATAAGTTCGACTTAGACGTACCGACACTTATTCCTAAAATACCCGCAATTTCCTGATGTGAATAATCTTCTATTACGTACATGTTAAATACCAATCTATAGGCCGGTGATAAATTTTGAATTTCACTCATCACACGTTCCGTTTCATTAATCAACGTGGTATTCCAACTTGCTTCTTCGTTCTCTTGTTCGGCTAACCAATCATAATCAGTAGCATCAACAGAAATAAAAATATTTTTCTTTTTACGAATATGGTCAATAGCCGTATTCGACATAATTCGTCTTATCCAACCTTCAAAAGAACCCTCACCATTGAACTTTTTAATATTATCGAATACCTTGATAAAACCAGTTTGCACAACATCCTGAGATTCATCTGAATCTGGAACATATCTTCGGCACACACTACTCATTTTCCCAAAGTACCTTTGAAAAATCTGGTTTTGTGCTCTTCTATCTCCCATTTTACATAAGGAAATGACGTCTTTTAAATCCTCCGATTTGATCTTCATTAATGTTTTACTCAATTACTAAACGTAATGATTTTTAATGGTTGCTTTTTTCAGATGCGAACAAACATATATTTTTTAACAAGACCAGTAAAACACCCCTTTATTTCACGTATTTACTCTCCGTTTAATACGCTCGAAAAATGCACGTATTGGATAACGCTTATTTCGAAGTTTGACTTGCAGATTTTTGACTAGAACATAAAGACTCCTGATAAAGTTTCGATTACACATTCAATCAAATAAACTCTAGACCTAAATAATAACATTTACGCCTTTTTTTACGCTCAATTTCTACGTGAAATAAGTACTTTTGCAACCTAAATTTTATAGATATGGAACTTACTGCTTTAACAGCTATCACCCCAATTGATGGACGTTATCAATCAAAAACCGAGGGTCTTTCTAAATATTTCTCAGAATGGGCTTTATTTAAATACAGAACCTTGGTTGAAATTGAGTATTTCATTGCTTTGTGCGAAATTCCATTACCCCAATTAGTTGATTTTGATCATTCTAATTTTGAGCAACTAAGAGCTATCTATACCAACTTCACACCTGCAAATGCGCAGGCTATGAAAGATATTGAAAAGGTCACCAACCATGATGTAAAAGCGGTGGAATACTTTTTGAAAGATCGTTTTGATGAATTAGGTTTACAAAAATGGAAGGAGTTTATTCACTTTGGGCTTACCTCTCAAGATATTAATAACACGGCTATTCCATTATCTTTAAAAGAAAGTGTTTTAGAGGTTATTGTTCCAGAAATCAAAGCCTTAAAAACTATTCTTGAAAATTTAGCTAGCGATTGGAGTCACATTCCAATGTTAGCTAGAACCCATGGACAACCAGCGTCACCCACCAGATTAGGTAAAGAAATGGAAGTTTTTGTTGTTCGAATTAATGAGCAATTAGAAATTTTAGAAAACGTAAAATGGGCTGCTAAATTTGGCGGAGCTACCGGTAATTTCAATGCACACCATGTCGCTTATAAAAACAATGACTGGAAAAAATTTGGAGACACGTTTTTAGACCAACATTTGGGTTTGTATCGTTCTCATCCCACTACTCAAATTGAACATTACGATCACATGGCTCATCTTTTCGATACTATGAAAAGAATTAACACCATTTTGATTGACTTTAGTAGAGATATTTGGACGTACGTTTCTATGGATTATTTTAAACAAAAAATTAAAGCCGGTGAAGTAGGCTCTTCTGCAATGCCGCATAAAGTGAATCCTATTGATTTTGAAAACGCAGAAGGTAACTTCGGTATCGCTAATGCCATTTTAGAACATCTATCTGCTAAGCTTCCTATTTCAAGGTTACAACGAGATTTAACCGACTCTACCGTTTTAAGAAATGTAGGAGTACCTTTTGGACACGCTATAATAGCCCTAAACTCTTTATCTAAAGGCTTAGGTAAGTTATTATTGAATGAACCAAAGATTGCGGCAGACTTGGAGAATAATTGGGCTGTAGTAGCAGAAGCTATACAAACCGTTTTAAGGAGAGAAGGAGTACCTAATCCCTATGAAATGTTGAAAGGCTTGACGCGCACTAATACAAAAATAGATGGTACTGTTATGAGAGAATTTATTTCAGGGTTAGATATTAGTGATGCCCTTAAAGCCGAACTTTCTGTTATTACTCCTTCAAACTATACAGGCATCTAATCATGAATAAATTTCACCTATCGTTTATTGGTCTTGTCATCCTTCTTTTGATGACTTCATGTCAGGGAGGCAGTGCAGAACCTACTCCAGAAACCTGCTCGTACTTTCATACGGGCACTTTCAAATATGTAGGTAGCGAAGATGTAAGAATTGAGCGAACGGAAACACAACAGATTGAGTATAATTTAAAAGGGGATGGTGGTTACATTTTTACCGACTATTATAGTATTGTTTGGACCACAGAATGCGAATACTACCTAACCTTAGATTCTACGGATCAACTACAAGATTTAGGATTTTCGGCATCAGATACCATGTGGACCAAGATTTCCTCTATTTCCAGAACAGGCTACTCATTTATTGCCGTTAAAGACAATACCACTTATCAAGGCGAATTGCGTAAAACGTCTTCTTAAGGTTAATTATTCCTTTGGTGGAGTAATTGGATTATGCCATCGGATAATCCAATTTTAGGAACATGCAGTATACCACTATTGGCCCATTTCATTACCGAGTAATAAACATCTAAAGCGGGTATAATTACATCTGCCCTATCTGGGTTGAGTTGAAACGTTTTTATTCGTTGGTCATAGCTCATTTTTTCAAGCACCTCTTTAATCGCTTCAAGCTCATGATATAAAACAGGCTTAGGATATTCAGCATCCATCAATTTATAAATTTTATTGATGTTCCCACCAGAACCAATCATTTCAATATGTGCCAAAGTTTTCGTTTGGTCTTCAACCCAGTCTTTCATTTCCTTCCACAAATCCTTTGTTACCATTTCATTCAGCATTCTTATGGTACCAATTTTAAAAGATTTTGAGGCCCTGATTTCTGTACCAGAAAGTATAGTTATTTCTGTACTTCCGCCACCTACATCCACATAAACAAAGTTATTATCTGAGTACATGGAATTCCTAAAGTGTGCTTTAAAAATTATCTCAGCTTCAAATTTCCCATCGATAATTTGAATATCAATACCTAATTCGTTCCTTACTTGTTTCACTAACAGATCTCCATTTAATGCCTCCCGCATAGCCGATGTAGCAACGGCCATATAATCCAAGACCTCATGAATATTCATAATGATTTTAAACGCACGAATACCCTCTTTAAACTTAGATACAGTTTCTGGTAAAATAGAATGGTGTGTAAATGCTTCTTGACCTAAACGTATAGGTAACCTGACCAACGATACTTTTTTAAACTCATAATCCGATCCATTTTTAACTACCATGGTAATCAATAAACGAATAGCATTAGAACCAATGTCAATAGCGGCAAACTTTTTTATTTCCAACATTTACAACCGACAATTATGAGTTACCTGAGGACGTACTTTCGTTTTCTTTTTTACGTCCAATCGGAATGTCCACTTTTAAATAAAACACTCTATTATAATTATTTAAATTACTACCTTTTGAAATATCTAGTAGTCCTTGGTAATATTTAACACCAATATTGATTCCTTCTCCTTTCTGTAGTTTATATCCTAGGCCCGCTACAATACCGGCATCAATTCTATTGAAACTGTCTGTATTTTTTGATGATGTATTTAATTCAATATCGTTGTACTCATGAGAATAATTTATCCTAGCATTAGTTAAAATGGCTAATTGAGTTCCCATCTCCATGAATAAATAATTTTTAAACTTATATTTTATCATAATCGGAACATTAAAATACCCCAAAGATTGGCTGTAACTTCCTGAGTCAAGAAACACTAAACTTTCCGGATATAAATTAAGCACATCGTTTTCACTAAGAGAAGACGCTCCTTGACTGGACTTTACCAAAACACCTGTATTTAACCACCACTGACTTTTAAGTCTAATATCAAAATAAAAGCCTAAATGAATATTGGTTGCAAAATGCGCAGATTCCATTCCTGTAATCTGCGAAAAATTCACTCCTCCATCTAGGCCAAACTCTAATCCCTCAGAATTTAATTTATCGCCTAAAATAATGGAAATAAGAATTTGAGAACTGGCATTTTGTATTGTGCCAAAAAACAGAAGAAAAAAGAATATATACCTAATCATTATTAGTGCTCGTTTTGACAAATCTAACCAATTAAAGGTAATAATAAATTATCGTTTTATAGGTTTGTAGATATTCAATATACGTTTTATGAGAATAGTTTCCGTAGTACCATCTTTAACAGAACTCCTGATCGATTTAGGTTTAGAAAATGCGTTAGTTGGAGTTACCCGATTTTGTATACATCCCAAAGAAAAAACAAGAAGAATACAAAAGGTTGGAGGTACTAAAAACTTAAAAGTCCTAGATATTATTAAGCTACAGCCAGATATTATCATTGCTAACAAGGAAGAAAATAGTCAGCAAGATATCGTTGAACTTCAAAAACATTGTGACGTATTACTAACCGACATATTCAACTTAAATGATTCGTTATCCGCAATTGAAGAAATTGGATACCGAACGGAAAAAACAAAGGAGGCACTTGCATTGATCCATCAAATTAAATTGGAATTCTCTAATTTAAAGGATCTTCCAATCCTAGAAAATAACACTATTGCCTATCTCATTTGGGGTAAACCAATAATGTTGGCAGGAAGGAATACCTTTATCAATAACCTAATAGAACTAATGGGTGGAAATAACATTTTGGTAGACCCCCTTTCCAGATATCCCGAAATACAACTTTCGGAGCTTCAATCCCTTCAACCAGATTTGATTTTTTTATCCTCTGAGCCCTTTCCTTTTGCAAAAAAACACTTAGACCAATATAAAAAAGACTTTCCCCGTGCTAAAATCCTTTTAGTGGATGGCGAATTATTTTCATGGTATGGCTCTAGACTAAAATTAACACCTGCCTATTTTAGAGAATTACATACAGAGATCATGTCGTAAATTACTTTTATGTTAGATTCAATCCTTAAATTTGCCCTATGCCAAAGTATCTTTTTAGTTTCATACTGTTTTTAGGAATCTCCTTGGGTGGTTTTACGCAAGAAACAAAGGTTGGATTAGTCCTGAGTGGAGG
>JBLFZF010000161.1:0-5427 GCA_047610145.1 Salibacteraceae bacterium
GGTGTGAAGGTGGAGCGCGTGGTGAAGAGGTAGTTTGCTTTAAGGTTAGGAAGGATATATTATCGGTATTTGTAAAGGCAAAAAGCACATGAGATTGCGTGCTTACAACTACATTGGAATCATCTCCCAGATAAACATAAAGCAAGTGAAAACTTTATGTGAGCTCTATTATATTTGATAAATTAGAAGTGAAAAAAACACACAGCTAATTACCTATGTGTTTTTATTTGTGCTCGGAATGGGGGTGTTTTTGAACGGAAACTAGGTGCTTGATGGTTAGGAGGAATATATTTCCGTTCAAAATGAATATTCCGAGAGGATGCAAAATATTGACTTTGGTTTAACTGAAGGTACGAGTGATGTTACGAACGTGTGTCCTAGAACTTTTTGGTTTTATGACAAAACCAGTTTCTATTCATAGATTGTCTGAAACTGAATTTCATATGACTATTTTGGAATAAGGAGGGGAAATACATTTACAATACATAAATCGTACAATTCGCCTCAATAAAAAAGTGCAACTACCTAATTAATATATAATTACTCTTTTAAAATGTGGAGTCGGAGGGATGATTTCATGATCCCATTCGTTGGTAATAGGTCACAATTTTGAAAGCCAAAATGCGGTCGCATTTTCATGGCTTTTTTATTTTCAATTCTCGATGGAGTAAACTCCACTCGGTAGAAAATAAAAAAGCCAATCACGAAGTGATTGGCTTTTTTATTTGGTGGAGTCGGAGGGATTCGAACCCTCGTCCAAACAAGCAAACATTAAGCTTTCTACAAGTTTATTTTATGATTAGTTTTCGAAATCAAGATGGCCATAAACAGCCCACTTAAAACTTAGCTTCACACATCTCGAATTAGCACAGAAGCCTCACTAATCCTTATCCAACTTTAATGGTACCATATTACAACAAACCGCTAGACAAGGTCTGTTGCTAGGCATCTCGTCCTCCTACCTAGTAGATCGGATGAAGTATAATCAACTTAGTTGATTACGCAGCAAGAGCGTAATTGTTTTCGCCTGTTAAAAAGTGCAGTATTGAATTAAAGAGCCATACCACAAAGCTCCACTTGCTTACATAACGGTTGACCTCGCTGTCAAAACCAGTCGACCCCGATAAGACGACAAAAGTAATCACTTTAACTGATTTTTAGGCGCATTTTTTAGATGGGAAAATTTATATTTGGACTCAACCAATAATCCCATTTGAAAATGATCAAAGTAGGCGTAATTAGAGAAGGAAAGAATCCACCAGATATGCGAGTGCCATTAACTCCTAAACAGTGTGTGGAGGTAGCTAGGAAGTTTCCTGAGTTAGATTTAAAAGTCGAAGCTTCTCCCGTTCGTGCGTTTAAGGACTCTAGTTACTCTGACCTAGGTACTGTTGTAGTTGCTGATGTGTCGGATGCCGATGTATTGATTGGTGTGAAGGAAGTACCTTTAGATATGCTTGTTCCGAACAAGACGTATTTTTTCTTTTCGCATACCACCAAAGAACAACCCTATAATAGGGAGTTATTGCAAACTATTCTTGCCAAAAAAATTAGAATAATTGATTACGAGGGTTTAACGGATGAAAATGGTGTTCGAATTATTGGTTTTGGATACTATGCAGGTATAGTAGGTGCCTATAATGGGATTAAAGCGTGGGGTCTACGCCATAAATCATTTGAATTATGTTCTGCCTTGAAGCTTCATAGTTTAGCTGAAATGGGTAGCGAATTGGAAAAAGCTAAATTACCCAATATTAAAATAGCATTAACAGGCGCAGGTAAAGTGGCTACTGGAGTATTAGATGTGATGCAGTTAATGGGAATTAAAAAGGTGAGTCCAGAAGAGTATGTCTCAAAAACCTATACAGAGCCTGTATTTACCCAGCTGAGAGTAGATGACTACAATAAACGTAAAGATGGTAAAGAAATGCCAAGAGTAGATTTCTATAAGAATTATAGAGAGTATGATGCAGACTTTATGCGTTTTGCTAAAGTAACCGATCTATATATTGCGGGTCACTTTTACGCAGAAGACTCGCCATTCATTTTTACTCGAGAAGATGCAAAATCACCTGATTTTAAAATCCAGGTAGTTGCAGACATAAGTTGCGATATTGATGGGCCAGTTGCCTCTACCTTGCGTCCGTCTACCATTGCTGACCCAATGTATGGATATCATGCTGCGAGCGAAACAGAGGTAGCATTTGATCAAAAAGAGGCCATTACGGTCATGGCGGTAGATAATTTACCCTGTGAGTTTCCAACTGTTGCATCTGAAGGTTTTGGAAACGAGATGGTCAATAAAATTATCCCACAACTATTTAATGGGGATGCAGGAGATATTTTGAAAAGAGCAACTATTGCTGAGAATGGCAAACTATCGGATAAATATGCCTACCTCCAAAATTTTGTAGACGGTAAATAATCACAGGGTTTTGTGCCGATAACAATCGGTGGTATGATCATTCACTAATCCACATGCTTGCATATAAGCATACATAATGGTGCTGCCACAAAATTTGAATCCCCTTTTTTTTAGGTCTTTACTTAACGCATCACTTTCAGGAGTAGTTGTTGGAACATCAGGAGCATGTTTCCATGTGTTACAGATTGCGGTGTTGTTTACAAATGACCATATGTAGGCATCAAAAGATCCAAACTCTGTTTGTAAATCCAAAAATAATTTGGCGTTGGTTACCGCTCCGTTGACTTTGAGTTTATTTCGTATAACCCCGGGGTCTTGTAAAATGCGTTCAATTTTTTCACGAGAGTATTGTGCGACTTTATGGACCTCAAAATCAGAAAAAGCGGCACGGTATCCTGGTCTTCGTTTTAAAATAGTGGCCCAACTTAATCCCGCTTGAGCACCTTCTAAAATTAAAAACTCAAAATGAACCCGATCTTCATGAACGGGAACACCCCATTCTATATCGTGATATTCTTGATAGGCATCAAATTGGTTAGTGGCCCAGAGGCATCTAGTTTTCATAAATAAAAGGTAAGGTTTTCAAATTATCAGATACAAAAATAGCCGCCCATTAACCAAAAAAAAAATTTTGTAGCGGACGGCTATTCTATATTATCAGATGTCTTATCCTAAATACGGTCGTAATTGGTGACTACGGGAGGAAGTTTTTAATCTTCGAATCGCCTTTTCTTTAATTTGGCGAACTCGTTCTCTGGTTAACCCATACATGGTACCGATCTCTTCTAAAGTGTGCGAAGATTTTGATTCTAAACCAAAGTATAAACGTAAAACGTCAGACTCTCGTTTAGCCAATGTAGATAGGGAACGTTGTATTTCTTGTTTTAATGACTCGGAAATTAAATTATGATCTGGGTTGGCCCCGTCATTTTCTTGATACATGTCATACATGTTTCGTTCGTCACTGCCGTCTCCTCCTACCGGTGCATCCATAGATACATGGCGTTGGTTATTTCGGAGTGAGTTCTTGACATCTTTCAAAGAAATATCCATGATCTCAGCAATTTCATGAGCCGTTGGCGTGCGTTCCATGTCTTGCTCTAATTTAGAGTATACTTGATTGATTTTTGAAATGGTTCCAATTTTATTCAGGGGAAGTCTAACAATACGAGATTGTTCTGCTAGTGCTTGTAAAATTGATTGGCGAATCCACCAAACAGCATAAGAGATAAATTTGAAACCTCTGGTTTCGTCAAATTTCTTAGCAGCTTTAATAAGACCTAAATTTCCTTCATTAATTAAATCTGGAAGGGTTAGCCCTTGGTTTTGATATTGTTTAGCTACGGATACTACAAACCTTAAATTAGCGCGAGTCATCTTGTCTAGCGCTTCTTTATCACCTGCTCGAATTAATTGTGCCAATTCGACCTCTTCTTCAGCGGTGATTAAATTTAAACGGCCAATTTCTTGGAGATATTTCTCTAGTGAGGCCGTTTCACGGTTGGTAATTTGCTTCGTTATACGTAATTGTCTCATAACTTGGTATTAAAGTTTTTCTCAATACAGGGGTAAGAAGCTGATTGAACAAGGCAGAAAGTTGTAAACCCTTTGACATACCATTATCTAATTATAAGACACGAAAAAAGCCACCAAAAGGTTTGGTGGCTTTCAAAAAAAATATTAAAAAAGTGTAAACTAGTCGTTCTTAGGCTTGTCTAACAGTACTTTACGTGAAAGTCTAAGCTTTCCTGTTTTTGGGTCTAAACCAATTAGTTTCACTTCAATCTCTTGACCTACTTCTAAATGATCTTCTGTTTTGTCTACTCTATCCCAAGCAATTTCTGAAATATGTAGTAAACCGTCTTTCCCCGGAATAATCTCCACAAATGCTCCGTATGCAGCAACTGCTTTTACTTTTCCTTTGTACACTTCTCCTACTTCAGGTACTGCTACAATTCCTTTAATACGACCCATTGCCGCATTTAATGAATCTGCATTACTGGCAAATACTTCAACTACACCTTGGTTATTTACTTCTTCAATAACAATAGTCGTTTCCGTTTCTGCCTGAATCTCTTGAATGATTTTTCCTCCAGGGCCGATAATTGCTCCAATCATATCTTTCGGGATAGTGATGGATTCGATACGAGGGGCATTTGGTTTTAACTCCTCGTTTCCTGAAGTTAATGTTTTTGCCATTTCGTCTGCAATATGTAAACGACCTGCTTTTGCTTGTTCTAGTGCTTTACTTAAAACTTCCATTTTCAAGCCGTCCACTTTGATGTCCATTTGACAAGCCGTAATACCATCGGCAGTACCGGTGATTTTAAAGTCCATGTCACCTAAAGCATCTTCATCACCTAAGATATCAGAAAGAACAGCCCAGTTTTGGTCATCTCCGTAGATAAGACCCATTGCAATACCGGAAACTGGTTTCTTCATTTTAACACCGGCATCCATTAGTGCAAGAGAACCTGCACAAACTGTAGCCATAGATGATGAACCGTTAGATTCTAAAATGTCAGAAACAACTCTAATGGTATATGGGAAGTTATCTGGAACCATTGGTAAAAGAGCTCTTAAAGCTAGGTTACCATGACCAATTTCTCTTCTACTTACACTTCTAATAGGACGAGCCTCACCGGTTGAAAAAGGAGGGAAGTTGTAGTGCAACATAAATTTCTGCTTACCTTTCATAAAGGCACCATCAATATTTTGCGCATCTAACTTAGTTCCTAAAGTAACTGATGTTAAAGATTGAGTTTCCCCACGAGTAAATACAGCAGAACCATGAGTTCCTGGTAAATAACCTACTTCACTCCAAATGGCACGAACATCCGTAGTAGAACGACCATCTAAACGAGTTCCTTTTTCAAGAACTACATTACGAACGGCTTTCTTCATTACTGTTTTGAAGTATTGGTTGATCATGAAATTGTTGGCGGCAACAAATTCTTCTCCTAATCCTTCTTTAATTTCGTTTTTGATAGCTTTAAAAGCCG
>JBLFZF010000162.1:0-5383 GCA_047610145.1 Salibacteraceae bacterium
GATGCGGATGTAGATGGAATGCACATTCGGTTATTGTTAATTACTTTTTTCTTACAGTTTTTTCCGGATTTGGTAAAATCCGGACACTTATTCGTTTTAGAAACCCCCTTATTTAGAGTCCGTAATAAAAAAGAAACAATTTATTGCTACTCTAATGAAGAGCGGCAAAGAGCGATGCAAAAGCTAAAAGGCAAGCCTGAAATCACCCGATTTAAGGGTTTGGGTGAGATTTCTCCAGATGAATTTAAAGCCTTTATAGGTGAAAATATTAGACTTCAACCCGTTATTGTAGGAAGAGATACTCCGATCAATAATTTGCTGGAATTCTATATGGGTAAAAACACTCCGGATAGACAAAAGTTCATTATTGAAAACCTGAAAATTGAAGTTGATATTGAAGAAGAAATAGATCAATAGAACGGCCATTAGGGTAGTAAGAATTAAGTGACAAGAGTTAAGAAACATCAATGAGTATTGACGAAAACGAAAATATAAACGAACAACCCGAGTTTGAAAACGAAGGTGCCAGCGATATGGAACACGTAATACGCGTCTCTGGTTTATACGAAGATTGGTTTTTAGATTACGCATCTTATGTAATTTTAGAAAGAGCTGTACCGCATCTTAATGACGGTCTAAAACCTGTACAACGTAGAATTCTTCATAGCATGCGTGAGCTCGAAGATGGACGTTATAATAAAGTAGCCAACGTAGTAGGTAATACCATGAAGTATCACCCTCATGGGGATGCGTCTATCGCAGATGCCATGGTACAAATTGGTCAAAAAGATTTATTGATCGATACCCAAGGAAACTGGGGCAGCATTTTCACAGGAGATGGGGCTGCGGCTGCTAGGTATATTGAGGCGCGTTTAACGAAGTTCGCTTTAGAAGTAATTTTTAATCCGAAAACAACTGATTGGCAACAATCGTATGATGGTCGAAATAGAGAGCCAATCACGCAACCTGTAAAGTTTCCTTTATTACTGGCTCAAGGAGTAGAGGGTATTGCGGTAGGGATGGCGTGTAAAATTTTACCGCATAATTTTATTGAATTAATAGATCAATCCATAAACGCATTATTAGATAAACGGGTGAAGATTCTACCCGATTTTATGACGGGTGGAATGGCCGATTTCTCTAACTACAACGATGGATTGCGCGGAGGCAAAGTAAAGGTGAGAGCTAAAATGGAAATTGTAGACTCTAAAACCCTTAAGATTGTTGAAATTCCATTCGGCTCTGATACTGGTACACTTATGGAAAGTATCGTAAAGGCTAATGAAAAAGGGAAGATTAAAGTAAAAAAGATAGAAGATAATACCGCAAGTGAAGTAGAGATTCTTGTTCATTTGGCTCCAGGAACATCGCCAGATAATATGATGGATGCTTTATATGCGTTTACAGATTGTGAAAAATCTGTTTCTCCCAATGCATCTGTAATTATGGATGATAAACCTCATTTTATAGGGGTTTCAGAAATGTTGAAGTATTCTGCCTTAAGAACTAAAGATTTATTAGAGCAAGAGCTTCAAATAAAACTGGCTGAGCTTCAAGAAAAGTGGCATCAATCCTCTTTAGAGAAAATATTTATTGAGAATAAGCTTTACATTGAATTTGATGGAAAGACCTATGAGGAAGCCAAAGTATATACATTAAAGGCACTGGCACCATTTGTTAAAAACCTAATGCGAGCGGTTACCGATGAAGATTTATCAAAATTGATGGATATTCCAATGCGAAGAATAACCAAGCATGATGCCGAAAAAGCAGACACTTTTATTACTAATTTAGAGGATGAAATGGCCAAGGTGAGACATCATCTGGATCATCTGACACAGTTTGCCGTAGATTACTTTAAGGAATTAAAGAGAAAATATGGGAAAGGGAGAGAACGTAAAACAGAAATAAAATCATTCATTACGATTGATGCAACAAAAGTGGCGGCTGCAAATGTTAAACTATATGTCAATATGGTAGAGGGTTTTGTAGGTACTGGACTCAAAAGAAATGAAGGCGATTTTCTGACTAACTGTTCTGACATGGACGATGTGATCGTTATTCTAAATGATGGTAAATTGCGCGTTACGCGTGTTTCGGATAAAACATTTGTAGGGAAAAACATTTTGTATGTAGGTATTTGGGAAAAAGGAGACGAACGAACTACGTATAACTTAATATATAGAGATGGTGCAACGGGACCTGTTCGCGCAAAGAGGTTTCAAGTGACCTCCATTACCCGAGATAAAGATTACGATTTAACAAGAGGCATTCCAAAAACTAAGTTGTTATATTTTACAGCTAATCCGAATGGAGAGGCAGAGAAAGTGAGTATCGTATTACGAAATACAGGTAAAGTAAAGAAGTTGAAATTTGATTTTGACTTTGCAGAATTAGCCATCAAAGGTAGAGGAGCAGGAGGAAACATACTGACTAAACATATTGTCGCAAAAGTCGATTTAAAAGAACAAGGAGTATCCACTTTATCGGCAAGAAAAATATGGTTTGACGATAGTGTTTCTAGCTTTAATTCAGATGATCGAGGTAATCTTTTAGGGGAATTTAAAGGAGAAGACAAAATTCTTCACATCACCTCAAATGGTCATTACCGATTAACAGGTTTTGATGTTTCTACTAAGGTAGATGATGATTACTTGATTCTAGAGAAATGGAATCCTAATAAGCCAATAACAGCGGTGTATTGGGATGGTGAAAAAGAACAGTACTTTGTGAAAAGATTCCTTATTGAAGAAACCACCAGAAAGGTATCTTTTATTTCTGAACAGGATGACTCTCATTTAGAAGTCGTTACTTCTGATTGGCGACCAGTGATTCAAATTTCTTTTGATAAGCGAACAAATGATCGAGAAGATGAATCCATTAATATGGAAGAATTTATAGCTCTGAAAAGCTATAAAGCGCAAGGGAATAGATTAACAAAATACAAAGTGAAATCGGTTGATTTAGGGGAGTCTTTGATGTATGAAGAGATAGTTCCGGATCCGGAGGATGAAGATAATGACGAGTCTCAGCCCACTTTGTTTTAAAAGGAATAAATAAAATATAAATAGTAGCAGATTATGGAAGAAGTAATGGATTATTTGTTTGAGCTATTCAAGATATTGATACCTGCAGTTTCAATAGTTGTGGTGGTTCAAGTAATGCTCAAAAATCATTTTGACGATCAAAAAAGAAGAGATGAATTAATCGTTTCGAAGGCAAATCGTCAAGACCTAAAACCTCTTCAAATGCAAGCTTACGAAAGGTTAATTCTTTTTTTAGAAAGGTTGCAACCAGATAATTTAATGATGAGAACGCAACGTCCAGGTATGTCATCTAGAATGTTACATACATCTATGCTAAAAGCTATTAGGCAAGAGTATGAACACAATATGACCCAACAATTATACATTTCACCTTCGGCTTGGAAACTAGTTCTAATGGCGAAAGATGAAGTTGCTAAATTGGTGAATCTATCTTCATCTCAATTAACAAAAGAAGCAACCGCGATTGACTTTGCTCAGCAGTTAGCAAACATTGTTGGGCAACTAGATAAAATACCAACTGATGTTGCTATAAATGGTTTGAAATTAGAGTTTCAAAGTAAGTTTAGGACCTAGTATATGAAGCTTAGCAACATTTATCATTACTATTTATTCATTTTTTTTTAAGAATAGGGTCAGTTAAACGACTCTAATTCTTACCCCTTTTTGATTTCCCTTTTCTGCCAAATAGGTTGTTCATCCCTGAAATGCCAACCTTCGTTTCAAAACCTTAAATACAAGGTCACAGGTTTTAACTACTTCGTCACAAATATTAATATTTTCATGCGCTTAAGATGTTGAAAACAGGGTAATTTACCCTTTTTCAGTATGTTAGGTGTTTTTAGAGCTCTAGAGTAATTGAGTTTTCAGATTAACTTTGTCTGTCCAAACACACAAATTAATGAAATCATTTTCACCTACTAAATTATTACTTCTGTTTTTGATCCTACACTTTCCTAGTGTTGCTTTCACTTCAGATGATTTTACTCAAACTACTATTTGTGATCCTATAACTGATGGCGGAACAATATCCGCTAATCAAAATGGATTTATTGGTGGGTTTAACCCCATTACTATTCAGAATACCTCTCCAGCTACTGGAGGTATTGGAACGATAGAATATAAATGGATGGAAAGTGATTATCCAGTACCTTCTACCGATGCTTATTGGACAGAAATATCAGGTGCTAATTCTGCCACATATAACCCAAGCTTTATCACTAAAACTACCTATTTGATTAGGTTAGCGAAGAATAATACTTGTAGCGATTGGGATAGGGAGTCAAACCGAGTGAAATTGTTTGTGCCTTCTACACCAATTACTTCGTGTCTTCTTTATGCCGTGCAGGATAAAAAATCAAGTGATTATTCTCAACTTTTTACAGTAGATGTTTTTAATGGGAATACCATTTCCAATTTAGGTCCACAATTAGATGGTTGGGATATTGAAGGTTTGGAAGTAGATGAAAATACCGGTATTCTGTATGGATCTTCGGGTAATGACAATACGCATGGTTTTGACGGGTACTTTTATTCTATCGATGCGGTATCAGGAGCAATAAATGTTTTAGGTCCTACCGGTTATGATGATGTAGTTTCTTTAGCATACCATCCGAACACTAATGTCTTGTACGCTTGGGTTGATGATTACGGGTTAATTACAATTAACACCCAAACAGGTGCTGGTTCAATGGTATATTCTTCGCCATTAGATTTTGATGGGATGGCTTGGAGTAATGATGGAACAAAGCTGTATGTAGCCACTGATAAAAAAGACCTTTCTATTTTTAATCCTGTGACAGGAGCAGTTACTCTATTAACAAGTACAATGCCTGGCCCAGTAGAATCATTAGAAATGAGACCTGACGGTAACTTAATGTTTGGTACACATTTATCCAGTACTACTATTTATACAATTAACCCATTTACATTACAGATTCAATCTGCTAGCAATATCTCAACGCCATTTGATGATATTGAATCTATCGTTTGGCCTGATTGGTGCGCTTTGAGTATTAATGTTTCTGTATCCATAAATAATGCATTATGTAATGGCAGTGCTGATGGTACCGCAATTATTACCGGATCAAATGGAGTTAGTCCTTACACGTATTTTTGGAATACAGGAGAGGTTGTGAATTCTAAAAATGATTTAACAGCGGGTAATTATTCTGTGACAGTTATAGATGCAAATGGAGTATCAGACTCTGTGGCATTTACTATAACCGAACCGACTATTTTAACCACTAGCGTTCAATCCGTTCAAGCCACATGTACTGGAAGTTTAGCCGATGGAACAATGAACACGGTAAATACCGGTGGAACTGCACCATTAACGT
>JBLFZF010000163.1:0-5352 GCA_047610145.1 Salibacteraceae bacterium
ACTAATTTGAATTGCTGTATGGCAAATAAGAGACCAAGCTACATATTTGGACAATTTGTCAGAAAATAGACGCAAATAAAAAGACAGGCTGTTAACCTGTCTTTAAATCAAAAATAATATGTGGGTACGGTTATTTACTTTGCTTTTTTAATGCGTCAATAAGTTGTTTGCCTCGAATGTTTTTAGCGACAATAATTCCGTCTCCGTCAATTAGCACGTTCGCAGGAATTCCTCTAACTCCATATCGAGCTGCAGCTGCGTTGCTCCATCCTTTCAAGTCAGATACATGATGAGGCCAGCTGAGGCCATCTTTCTTAATCGCTGCTTTCCATTTATCCGCGTTGTTATCTAGAGATACTCCAAAAACGGTGAAACCTTTAGCGTTATTAAATTTCTGATCTTTAAATTGATCATACGCAGCCACTACATGTGGGTTTTCACCTCTACATGGACCGCACCAAGAAGCCCAAAAATCAACTAATACCATTTGACCTTGCAGGTTCGATAGTTGTTGAGGCTTTCCGTCTAGGCCGTTCATGATAATGTCAGGAGCTTTATCTCCAATATTCACACCCTCTTTAGCAGGTGCCAGTTCGGTGTTTGGGTTTGCTGTTTCAGCAACTTGACTAGTAAACGAGTAGGTTGCAAAAGTAACTAGTGCTAAAGCGGCCAGTCCAGTAAGATATTTCATATGGTATTTTTTTGTGCTCGTAAGCGATTAAATTCTTGTAATATCGGCTCCTAATGCAATTAATCTTTGATCAATGTTTTGATAACCTCTATCTATTTGTTCAATGTTGTGAATTAAACTTTCACCTTCTGCCGATAACGCAGCGATTAGCAAAGATACACCCGCTCTAATGTCAGGAGATGTCATCTGTATGCCTTTTAGTGGTGTTTGTTTGCCTAACCCAATTACGGTAGCTCTATGTGGATCACACAAAATTACCTGAGCACCCATGTCAATTAGTTTATCGACAAAGAACAACCTACTTTCAAACATTTTTTGGTGAATCAATACACTTCCTTTTGCTTGAGTAGCCACCACCAAAATAATACTGAGTAGATCAGGTGTGAATCCAGGCCAAGGCGCATCACTTACCGTTAAAATAGATCCATCTATAAAAGTGTCTACTTCGTACGTGTTTTGTCTAGGAACAATAATATCGTCTCCGTTTTTAACAATGCTAATTCCCATTTTACGGAAAACAGATGGAATTACTCCTAAGTTTTCGTAAGACACATTTTTAATAGTGATTTCAGAATTGGTCATCGCTGCTAGCCCAATAAAGCTACCAATTTCAATCATGTCTGGCAAAACACGATGTTTGCATCCGCCTAATTTATCTACTCCGTGAATAATTAAAAGGTTGGATCCAATTCCTTCGATTTTCCCTCCCATGGAGTTAATCATCTTACATAACTGTTGTAAGTAAGGTTCACATGCAGCATTGTATATTTGAGTAGTTCCTTCTGCCATACAAGCAGCCATTACGATGTTAGCTGTTCCGGTAACAGAAGCTTCATCCAATAACATATAACAGCCTTTTAATTTCTTAGCGGAAACTTCGTAAAAGTTAGCGTGTGAATCGAAATCAAATTGTGCACCTAGTTTTTCAAAACCAATAAAGTGTGTATCTAATCTTCTACGTCCAATTTTATCTCCGCCTGGTTTAGGAATTGCGCCAAATCCAAAGCGAGCCAATAATGGACCAACAATCATAATTGAACCACGTAAACCGGCTCCTTTTGTTCTGAACTCTTCCGACTTTAAAAAATCCAAATTAACGTCATCCGCTTGGAAAGAGTAGGTGTCAGGTTTTAATTTCTTAACCTTTACCCCAAGGTCAGATAATAAGTCAATTAACTTATTGACATCAATTATGTTAGGGATGTTTGATATAGTAACCTTTTCTGGAGTTAATAGAACTGCACATAAAATTTGGAGTGCTTCGTTCTTTGCCCCTTGAGGTGTGATTTCACCTTTTAATTCTTTGCCGCCTCTGACTCTAAAAGTTCCCATTAATATTTTCTTTTACTTTTATTCTTATTATTCGTGTTTTTTCTTCTTTGATTGTTGGTATTGGTTTCTTGACCCACAATATGTTTCATTTCATCCAATTCAGCACCTTCAGGACGAATTAACTTTCCATCAGATAATTCTTTCATGTGATTCCAAATAACTAAATCATCTACCGTGTTTTTGTTCCATTGTAGATAAGTTTTCTTCATTAAATTGGCAACCATCAAAGCCAATAGTTCCTTTTGCTCTGGATCGTCTTCTTTAGCTGCTTCTTCAATAATGGTGGTGATGACTTTTCCATAATGACGGTATTTCCTTACCCCTTTAGGGTATTCAACCGTATTGGGCTTACTTTCAAATTCTTCTTTACTGGGTATTGGGTAAGGTGAATCAACGTCTAACATAAAGTTGGACATGATGAACAAGTGATCCCAAAGTTTATGCGTGTAATCTTCTAAATCTCGTAACTGTGGATTTAGTTGCCCCATTAATTTTATTAGCGCATTGGCGCCTATGTTTCTTTCATCTCGGTCCTCTACTCGAATTAGGTAATCCACCATTTGGTGAACGTTCCTTCCGTATTCCGGTAAAATTAGCTCTGATCTTTCTGTATTGTAATCCATTGGATGTTATTGTCTGTCTATGTAGGGACTAGTAGTCCGAATTTTGTAATTGTAGCAAATCTAAGTTTTAATACAATGGGTTCGTTAATTTTTTATTGCATCAAGTTAACGATGCATTGTTTATTTAAAAAATTGAGAATAAATTTAAAGTAGCCAATCCATCAAAGGGTGTTTGGTGTACTTTAAAAAAGAGGATATGGAAAGAATCGTTGTTGATTATCCTAATGTAGTTTGTTGTAAATGGGTGTGCGTATGTAATTGGTTCTGTTTTAAGTATGTATTCATGATATTGTTTGGTTTTAGGAAATATATGATTACTTTCACAAGCATATATTTATCAATACTTAAACAATGTTTTTTTTAACCAAACACCAAACACCAAACATTTACTTTTACTTTTACCCTTTTTAGTTCTAACTTTTCTTTCTAGTACGGTAAGTGCTCAATTAAAAGTTTGGAATAATAATAGAGTAACAACTGGATGGGCTAATTCACAGCCTGAAGAACAATTGAATGTGCGAGGTGATTTTTTTGTGCTACCTGATAGGCCTGTAAACTTAACACCAGGCGCAGCCATTTTTTATTATGGAGGTATTTCTAACTCTGGATTTTTATTTACCAATAATAGAATTAATAATGAACCTATGATTTGCCCGCAATGGGGAATGACCATGTGGGTAGGTAATAATGATAATTGGATGTATCGAGTTTATTCCGACCAAGTTTGGACTACTAACGGATCGGTGAATATGTCAGACAGAAGGCTGAAAACAAATATTCATTTGTGGAATGAGAGTGCTTTAGATAAAATTATGCGATTGAACATTTATAGATATGATATGGATGCCTCTAAGTATACTAATGTTCCAGATTACAAAAAAGAACAAATGATAGAGGAGTCCAAAAATAAAATTGGATTTATGGCTCAAGAACTTCAGGTGGAGTTTCCTGAAGTGGTGGAGGTTAATTCAGATACGGAGTATTTAGGCGTTAATTACTCCATGATGGTTCCTGTTTTGTTAGAAGCCATTAAAGAACAGCAACAATTAATATTAAAGCTTCAAGCTAGGTTGGAAGCTTTGGAGACTAAATAAACCATAGAATATGAAATGGTTAATTAGTATACTGGTGGTAACTCTAGGTTTAGAGTTAGCTGCACAAACAACTGCAATTTCCGTAATTGAAAATCCTGTAGTTTCTAGTTTGGAAGAAATTCAGGGAAAAATGAGTGAGAGACAAGCTGTTGTAGATTATCAATTTGTAAACATAGATTTAAATGCTTTGCAAAATGAAACAAGCATTTATATTGATTTTTTTGATGTGAATGAAATTATCATCCGTGATAGATTGGAGCGAAGGAGTTCAGAGAGTTTTAGTTGGTTTGGTTTTAGTGAAGATAAATCCACAACAGTAATATTTACAGTAACTGGAATGGTTGTAAATGTTTCGGTTTTAACGGAGGATGAAAACTATAAAATTGAAACAATTCATGATGTTTATGTTGCAGAACGTTTTGATTTGTCATTAACCCATGACGGGAATTGCACTAATGGAGCGCCTCAACAGGATGAAACAAAAACAAAAGCTGCTTTTGGTGATGAATTGAGGGAATCAAACAATGCTGCAGAAGAGGGTGAGGTTAATGGAGATTATGTTCAATGTAAACTTAGGGTTTTAGTTCTGTATACCAATAAAGCGAAGCAAAAGGAGCCCAATATCGAAAATCAGATTTTAAATGGGATGAATGAATTAAATCTTTCATTTAAGAATAGTTATATCGGTGGGCGCGCTGAGCTGGTGTATATGGGGGTGATCGAATATGAAGAACAGGTAAGTGACGTACATATAAATAATGCAGGTATAGAATATGTCCCGGAATCAAAGAACTTAAATAATTTCCAAGGCTTTGGGGATGGGTATATGGATGATGTTCATGTTCTAAGAGACCAGTACTCAGCAGACATCTGTTTGTTAATAATGGACAACCCAACACGGATAACAAATTATTCTCTTACTTACAAACCATTTGCTGGTAGAGTTTCAAAAATAAGGTCGTCTTTTTCTTATGCGTTTGCTGTAGTTGAGTACGGTAGAATAGGTGCTCCCTACTTCACTTTTACGCACGAAAAAGGGCATTTATTTGGTGCGCGGCACGATAATGATCCAAGTAACGTAATTTATCCTTATGGACATGGTTTCACCACTGGTGATGAGAAGTATAAGACAATAATGGGGGTGTCTAGAAATTCTTCGCGTGTTCTTTATTGGTCAGGGCCAAGTTCAAATTATCAAGGATATACTCTGGGTAATACAAGCAATTCGGATAATACCTTAGTTATTCTTCAAAACTATGAGAGAATGATGTATTTAAGCACAACTAATCAAGTTTTGACCGTTTATAATAGTGATGTCTCTGTTAAATGGATTAAAAGTATATATGCAGGTGGAGATATGGTTACCAATGGTAATATAGCTATTCAATGGGGTCGAGATTATGTGTTTAGAGCCGAAAATTCAATTGAATTAAAAAGTGGGTTTGAAATTGTAGAAGGTGCTAAATTTGAGGCTTTAATAAGTCCATGTGGTGAGGAATATTTTGAGCAAACTGATTTTAAAAAAGGGAATATTAATTTCACAGTTAATGAATCAAATGATTTATGGTTTGAGGAAATTTCGGTATATCCAAATCCTGTAAATAATATGTTT
>JBLFZF010000164.1:0-5189 GCA_047610145.1 Salibacteraceae bacterium
CTCCTCTCTTAAAGCTAGTATCGGAGCTTTCACCACCATCAGAAAGCAATCGGAAACTTCTTTAGAGACTTCAATAACAACTTTTATTCCTGAAGGAAAAGATTTTGTAGAAATACTGAAAATTTCGGTGTGCAACACAGGGGAAACAGCCCAAACGTTTGAACCTTATTATGCTTTACCACTTTTTGGTAGATCTGCAGATAATGTGAGGGATCACAGGCAAGTGACGACCATGTTTCAAGAAAACTTTATCGAAGAGTATGGTGTTCGAGTAAAACCGAAAATTGTTCACGATGAAAATAGCCATACTGTCAATCAAACGAGCTACGTAACTCTAGGTTTTGATGGCGATGCTCAGAAACCTGAAAGTATCTGGATAAGACTTCACGATTTTATTGGTGAAAGTGGTTCACTCGATAATCCAGAAGCCATTTACAAAAACCTTTCACCACCTAAACTTACCGAAGCCGAACTTCATGGTAAAGAAGCCATAGCAGGCTTAAAGTTTAAAGAAAAAACACTAAAGCCAGGAGAAAAGGCAGAATATGTTATTGTGCATGGTATTACAGATGATTTAGCAGATTTAGCAGCTTGGAAAAACACCTATTCTGATGCAAAAAAAGTGGATGCAATCCTTAAAAACACATTGAGTTTTTGGAATGCAAAACTAAACAGTGTTGAAATTAATACAGGTAATAAGCATTTTGATAATTGGGTTAAGTGGATTGAATATCAGGTAAAATGTAGACAAATATTCGGTAACTCTTTCCTACCAGATTATGGTTATGGAAGAGGTGGAAGAGGCTGGAGAGATTTATGGCAAGATCTATTATCTATCTTCTTAGTTGACCCTATTAGTGCGCACGAAGAAATTGTAAACTGTTTTAAAGGAATTCGCGTAGATGGCTCTAATGCTACTATAATTGGTGAAAAACCTGGAGAATTTAAGGCAGATCGTAATAACATTCCACGTACTTGGAGTGACCACGGAGCTTGGCCTGTATTTGTGCTAAACTTTTACCTGAACCAAACAGGGGATTTTGATATTTTAAATAAAGAAATTACCTATTGGAAAGACAAGTTTGTTCAGCGGAGTAAAAAAATTGACGACAAGTGGCAAATGATTCAAGGTCACTTCCAAAGACAATCCAACGGATCAACATACACAGCTTCTATTCTAGAACATTTAATTATTCAACAACTCACCTCATTTTACAACGTAAACAACAAGAATGTGCTGTTGTTAGAGGGTGCAGATTGGAACGATACTTATGACATGGCTCGTGAAAACGGTGGTAGTGTTTGTTTCTATAATTTTTATGCAAATAATTTCTTAGTACTTTCCACTATTCTTAAGGAATTAAAGAAAAATGGTTCAACTCATATTACCCTTTTAGAAGAAGTGGCAATGCTTTTAGACAACCTTCCAGGTCAACAAAAAGTTGATTATCAAAGCCCTGAAGTGAAAAGAGCGCATCTTAAAAATTATTTTGAAAGTGTAGAACATATAGTCTCAGGGAAGAAAATGAGTTTGTTAATTGACGATATTGTTCTTGATTTAGAAGCTAAATCTCTTCACATATCGAATCACATTTTAAAAAATGAAATCGTTACAACTAAAGATGGTGATCGGTTTTTTAACGGACATTATGACAATGTTGAGAATAAAATTGGTGGTGAGAAGGAAGACGGTGTAATGATGGACCTTACCTCTCAAGTAATTCCTATCATTTGCAACATTACCGATAAAGAAATGTCTGCAGAGGTTTATGAGTCAATCAAGAAAATATTAAAAGACGAAGGAAGTCCGGGTATAAGATTGACTTCAGAGTTTAAAAACATCGACCTAAATGTAGGTCGAATTACTGGTTTTGTTTACGGACATAAAGAACATGGAAGTAAGTGGGTACAGCAAAACATAATGTTGGCTTATGGGCTTTACAACCAAGGGCTTGTAATCCAGGGGAATGAAATTATGCAGGAGGTTTACGAAATTGCAAACGATACCGAAACTGCAAAAGTTTTTCCGGGTATACCTTCGTATTTTGACAATCAAAACAAAGGAGCTTACGCATACCTTACAGGTTCATCCTCATGGTTTATGCTTACCTTAATTACGCAAATTTTTGGTATAAAAGGTAAGTATGGAGCCCTTTGTATTGAACCAAAACTCTCAATTGATTATTTTAACGAAGAGGGAATTTCAGAAATTTCAACGATATTTTCTGGAAGAAATATAAATGTGGTTTTTGTGAATAAAGATTATTTAGATTTTGGCTCATATAGCATTAAAGAAATTGCTATAAACGGCAGTAAAATTAATATTTCATCTTCATCAACCAAAAATATCGTTGTATTAGACAATTTTAAAGAATTGTTAGATCAATCTGTAAACTCAATTATTATTAACCTTGAATAATTATCAATTAAATTAAACGATCATGAAAAAAAATCTATTTTTTGCGCTAGTATTTTTAAGTGTAAACAGCATTTTTGCTCAATTAACAATTACTACGGAGGTTTGTAATGATGCCAGTTCTGTTCGTATTACTGGTCCTTGGTGGGGCTGGAATGTCGCTTCTGGTCCAGAAGCTTCAGATAATGGTGACGGCTCTTGGACGTTTTTATTTAATCCTGCTCCTCCCGAAGACATGGAATATCTTTTAGTTGTTGACGGGTTTATAGAAAATTTAATCCCTGGTAATACTGCATCTGGTGATTGGTCTTGTACACCGATTACAGATCAGTCTACCTATGCTAATAGACAATGGCTTCAGGGCTCTGGAGATGTAAGTAACGTTTTTGGGACCTGTAATTCGTGTACTGATTTAGTTGTTTATGGATGTACTAATCCATCTGGAATTAACTACAACGAAAACGCTACTGAAGATGATGGTACTTGTCTCTTTGGGCTTCCATTACCAATTGACTTTGAATCAAATTCATACACATTTAGTGATTTTGATGGTGCTAGTTCATCCGTAATCTCAAATCCCAATTCAGACGATGTAAATTCTAGTGAAAATGTGGTTGAGCATATTCGTAATGGTGGTCAAAATTGGGCTGGAACTTACTTAACAACGAACCCAATTGACTTTAGTGCCAGTTCAATTATAAACATTAAAGTTCATTCTCCTCAAGCCAACATACCTCTTAAAATCAAGTTACAGGCCTTGTCCGGTGCTAATTATGAAATTTCCGAAAATACAACAGTAGCGAATCAGTGGGAAGTGCTTTCTTTTGACTTTACTGGGCAAGCGTCTGATCTTTTTGTTAACATTGTCATCATATTTAACCAAGGTGTTGTTGGCGATGGTTCTGCAAACTCTACCTATTATTTTGACGATATAGCCTTTGCTACAGGACCTATTTTAGGCTGTACCGATGATGAAGCTAATAATTACAACCCAAGTGCTACACAAGATGATGGAAGTTGTACTTATGGAACTGTTGTTTTAAAAATCACAGCCAATCCTTGTGTTCAAGCAACATCTGTTCGCTTAACTGGACCTTTTTGGGGCTGGAGTGAAGATGAAGGTCCTGAAGCCGTTCAAAATTCAAATGGATCTTGGACCTTTACTTTTGAAGAAGTCCCATCTGAAAATATGGAATATTTACTCATCGTTGATGGAGTAGTTGAAGATTTGGTGTCAGCTGGAACAGCATCTGATGATTGGTCGTGTACACCTGTTACCAATTTTTTCGATTTTGCGAATAGACTATGGACTGTTGGTTCTGGTGACGTAACTGGTATTAACTATGGAACTTGTGGTTCTTGTGGAAATGATTTCAGTATGAACGAATTGGAATCGGCTAACCTTCTCTATCCAAATCCCTCAAGCGATTTCATCACGTTACCAAATACTACTGTTTCACTAGAAATATATTCTATTACAGGACAAAGAGTAGCCAATGTGTTGAATACAAACAATACAATTGCAATAGCTCATTTACCAATGGGTATTTATACCATTAAACTAATTGATGGAAACGGAAACGCTACCTTTAATAAGTTTGTAAAAGAAAACAAGTAAACCCAAAAGCATCCTATTTTAAATAGGATGCTTTTTTTAATTCTATTGTATGAGATTTTCAATTTCTATTAAATTTCTGTTAAGCTGTATGCTTTTGTTTTGCAGCTCTTTTGTGTATTCTCAGGTTGTTAAAGTTGAGGTAGTTCAAAATGAGGATGGACAATGGCAACTCTTGAGAGGTGGAGAACCCTATTACATTAAAGGAGCCGGAGGCGATACCCATTTAGAAGAGTTAGTGGAAGCTGGAGGAAACTCAATTAGAACTTGGAGTGCCGATGGGGCACAAGAAGTTTTAGACAGAGCACATGCACATGGACTGACGGTTATGTTTGGTCTATGGGTTCAGCACGAAAGACATGGTTATGATTATGATAATGAAGCTGCAAATCGTTCTCAACTTGATTATTTTACCTCGGTAGTTAAGAAATATAAAGATCATCCGGCCTTATTAATGTGGTCTATTGGTAATGAAGTAGATCTTTTTTACTCCAATACTAAAGTTTGGGATGTGGTGCAAGACATAGCCAAAATGGTGCACGAGGTAGATCCTAATCACCCTACTACAACCGTAACTGCGGGTTTAGACCCTATAGAGGTTAAACTTGTTCAGCAGCAAGCTCCAGACATCGATATTTATTCTATTAATACGTATGGCGAAGTTTGCATCATTAAAGATTTGATTCGAACTGCAGGTTGGGAAAAGGCTTACATTGTTGCCGAATGGGGTCCTGATGGACACTGGGAAGTAGCCAAAACTAGATGGTCTTCTCCGGTGGAGCAAACCAGTCACGAAAAAGCACTTAGTTATTCTTCTCGTTACAACGATTGTATTTTACCAGACACAGAAATGTGTATTGGATCTTATGTATTTCTATGGGGCCAAAAGCAAGAAACAACCGCTACCTGGTACGGCTTGTTTTCTATGAAAGGACAAAGTACTGAAGTAATTGATTATGTATCCAAGGGATGGAAAGGAGAATGGCCAGCAAATAGAGCGCCTTCTTTAGATAGCATCTCTTTGAACAATCAGCAAAAAGGTGAAAACATTTACCTTACTGCAGAAGAGCGCTACACAGCTAACGTGTTTGCTTCTGACGATCAAGAAAAAATAAAATACTCTTACAAAATATACCCAGAAAGTGTAGATACCAAATC
>JBLFZF010000165.1:0-5068 GCA_047610145.1 Salibacteraceae bacterium
TATGGTTTGCTATCTCAATAGCTATTGTAGCCATCAACCTACGCTACCCATTTATTTGGTGTCGGATTGCCTGTCCTACTGGTGCGGTATTGGATGGGATTTCTAAAGGATGTAAATAACCTACTTTATTTAGGTGTAATAATAACATCTAAAGACAAATCATGGGATTCTTTAGGTACACTTGCTACTTCTTGGAATCCATAAAACACACCTGCTTTTAAAGACTCATTTTGATTCGCTAAAAAACCATCGTAATAACCACCACCATACCCTACACGGAAATTCTGATTATCAAATGCTAGCCCGGGAACAATAATTAAATCGTAGTGTCCCTCATACACATTTACCTCTTTTGGGTGAAAGGTTTTCATGGGGCCCTCCTCTAGTTCGTCTAAGGAAACAAGAACTCTATTTTCGAGCACACGATTAGGCAGAGTCTTTGGACAAAAGACCTCAATACCACTATCCAATATTTTTTGAATTAACGGTAAAAGATTAACCTCACTACCCATTGGAAGATAGGTATGCACAACCTTTATATCTCTTTCCGCAATAATGTCCGATAACTGCTTACAAATAGAAGCATCCCAAAATTCCTTGATTTCCGAATTTACCGAAGAACGCTCATTACGCATTTCAGTTCGCAATGTCTTTTTCGCCTTCGTAATTTCATCATCCATAACGCTAAATTAAAAAAGCCCCGTTATCAATAGATAACGGGGCTGAAATATTCATAATTATTCAAATTTAAAAATGGTAGAAAATTCCGGTACTAAACATACCAGCAAACTCCCATCGATAATTACAGCAAAGCCTATCATCTGTACCGATAACAGAATACCCACCAAATCCAATACGTTCTTTTAAAAACAAATTATTGACCATTTCAACATTGAAACCTACTCCAATGTAATTTTCAATCCATAAAAACGGTCCAAAATTTTCTACAACATTAATGTACAAAATTTGATCTTCCCAGCTACCAGAAATGGTAGAATCAATAGCATATGGTAAATACATGCTACTTCTCGTAGTGGAATACTTTGCTTGAACATCAACAAAAAGGAATGGTTTAATGTGCTTAAAGTTTTTAAAAATAAAAAAATTGTAAAATAGTTCAACATTCAAATGCTGAATTGGTTTTGTGGCAAATAATCTTTGATAATACATTTGGTTTTGATCATCTGACTGAGTCAAGGAATTGATGTTATATCCTACCCCCACTCCAATTTCACATTTTTCAAATTCTTTAGAAATTGTTGCCGTAATATTTCTACCGGAACCAGTCAAATTATAGTCTACTCCCACATTTTGCGAAAACAGATTTGATGACACCGAAATAAACATTATCAATAATAATTTGTTCATAGTTAGTTACAATTTACCGAAAAAAATTAATACACCTTCCAAAGTCTAAACCAAGCCTTTTTTGAACTATTCCAATGAGCCCAATCCCAATCTAACCATTGAAATCTAGTATAATGAATATTAGCGGTAGATGGAATCCATGTGTACCACTCACTTGAATACTTCATATTACCTTCTAAACTAACACTGGTACCATTTGCACTACAAGTTCCAATACCTTTTGATGAATGATTCCAGTCCCTCTCGAAAGTATTCCAAAAAACAACATTTACTCCGTTCTGCACAACATTAGGAGTCCATGGGTTTGACCAAGGTTGGTAATTACCTGCATGAAAAGCCCATTTATTTTGCATATATGAAACATCGCTTTGATGAATTTTCCCGATAACTTGAGCATTATTACTTTTATATTGTGATCCATTCAAACCATTATAAATCCAATGCTTTTGTCCGTTTGGTTTTATGTTAATAGTAGTAACTGCAAAATCCGATTTACCATATTTTTCGTATTTATAGGTAATTGTTTTAATCCCGTATTCATGTGATGCAAAACTCATTGATCCAGCGGTAGAACCCGCGGCTCCAGTACTTCGGCTACTATTTAATGCCTCAAAATCCTTATTTTCATCTGTCTCAAGTGTACTTACTGAATTATCTAAAAGAAACAAGGGATTTGTAGTAGCCATAGCAGTTTCTTCACTTATCATAATTTCTGACACTTCTATTGAAGTTGCATCCCCATAATACCAAACAATAATATTATCATCAATACTTTCATCATCACCTGGGTCAACCTCAACATTTGGCGAAATTAAGGGTTGCAATTCTCCATTCAAAGAACTTAAATTAGGGATAAATATAGCTGGGAAATAACTCTCCAAGACAGCAGTTTCAGGATAATCCGGATCTGGGCCAACTGGTGCATGAGTCATATTCTCATTAATAAACTCAAGAGTCAATCCATATTGTTCCAATCCACTATTGATTTCTTCGAAAAAATTTGGTGCAACATTTTCCAAATCCATCAAGTTCGCACACTCTGTTTCTGAATTCTTGGCCAAATCAATTATTATCTGATTAAATTCAGGGTTTTTAATTAAATGCCTGGTAACAATACTCAGTTTATATAAATATTGGCTGATTTTTTGATCATCAGCATCTGAGGGATTCAATAATAATTGTTCTATTGGCAACTGAGATCCTCTATTAGTTAATTCAGGGTATTCATATTTAATAATTGGGATTCTATCAAGAGTATAGGTTATCTCATCGGAGGATTGTATCTCCACATTTTCATTGACATTTTTTTTACAACTTGCCAAGAATACTATCCCCAAAATAAGGGTAGTAATTTAATTGTTTTTAACATTAGTTAAATTTTAAAGGTTGTCTACTCTTTAGGCTTTTCGACTAGGGCCAAACTTAAAAAAGGTTCTTGCAAGATTATAGTATCTAAGTCTATCACAAAGATAGAACCAAGGAACCAAGGAAATTAATAGGTATTTCAGTCATTATTCTTCAAAAACACTAATAAAAAAAGCCCCGATATCAAAAGATAACGGGGCTTCTATATGGATTGAATTAATTACTAAGCGTTCATTGCCTCCGCACCAGATACGATCTCAAGGATCTCGGTGGTAATGGCCGTTTGACGTGCTTTGTTGTAAGTTAACTTCAATTCTTTTAATAAATCACCAGCGTTATCAGTCGCCTTATGCATGGCAGTCATACGAGCACCTTGCTCACCAGCAAAAGAATCTAATACCGCTTTGAACATTTGAGTTTTCAAAGATTTTGGTACAATAACATCTAAGATGTCTTCTTTGTTTGGCTCAAATATGTAATCAACAGATGCAGAAGCATCGTCAACTTCCGGAGCGACAACAGGTAAAAACTGTTCTCTCACCACCACTTGAGTCGCTGCATTTTTAAATGTGTTATATACTAACACAATTTCATCAAATTGACCAGCTACGTATGCGTCCATCACTTTTTGAGCTACCTTTTCTACAGTTACGTAGGTAAGATCATCAAAAATATGATTTCCGTTTTCAGGTATAGAACCATCCGTAACAGCAAAACCAGCTTTCAACATTGGTTCAGAAATTTTCTTACCAATACTTAAAACTTTCACATTCTTACCTGCATATTTATCTGCAATAAGAACATTGGTTGCTTTCACCACTTGAGAGTTGAAACCACCACACAAACCACGGTTTGATGTAACTGGAATCAAAAGCACATTTTTCACTTCGCCACGAGGACCATACATTCCTTCCGAAGAATCTAAACTAGAAGTCAAATTTGACAACACTTCAGATAACTTTTCAGAAAAAGGTCTCATTTGGGTCACTGCATCCTGAGCTCTTTTAAGCTTGGCCGCAGATACCATTTTCATGGCAGAGGTGATTTGCATCGTTGAATTCACCGATGTAATTCTACTCCGAACCTCTTTTAAATTTGCCATTTGTTACGTATTAATGGTATGCTTATTAGTAGTTTGATGTCATTTCTGCCGCTACTTTTTCAAGAACGTCAGTTTCCGCTTTGGTATATTTACCAGAACTTAATGCATCTAAAGTAGCTTGATTAGAAGTTCTCATAGATAATAAGAAATCAACCTCAAACTTCTTGATTTTATTTACCGGTACAGCTTGTAATAAACCTTTAGACCCTAAATAAATAATAGCTACTTGCTCACCCACATTCATCGGTGCGTTTTGCGCTTGTTTCAAAATCTCTACGTTACGTGCTCCTTTATCCAATACAGCTTTAGTAGCTGCATCCAAATCAGAACCAAATTTAGAGAAAGCCTCTAATTCACGGTAAGATGCTTGATCCAGTTTCAATGTACCTGCTACTTTCTTCATAGACTTAATTTGAGCCGATCCACCTACACGAGATACAGAAATACCTACGTTAATTGCTGGACGAACACCTGCTAAGAACAAGTTAGACTCTAAGAAAATCTGACCATCCGTAATCGAAATTACGTTAGTCGGAATATATGCAGAAACATCACCTGCTTGCGTTTCAATAATTGGCAATGCTGTTAATGAACCACCACCTTTAACCATTCCTTTCAAAGAAGGAGGTAGATCGTTCATCGTTTTCGCTACATTATCATCCGCAATTACTTTAGCCGCACGTTCTAATAATCTCGAGTGAAGGTAAAATACATCACCTGGGTATGCCTCACGTCCTGGAGGACGTCTTAACAATAATGATACCTCACGGTATGCCACAGCTTGTTTAGATAAATCATCATAAACAATTAATGCTGGACGACCTGTATCACGGAAAAACTCACCAATAGAAGCACCGGCCATTGGAGCATATACTTGCATTGGAGCTGGATCAGCAGCAGACGCAGATACAATAGTTGTATAAGCCATCGCTCCTGCTTCCGTTAACGTTTTAACGATTTGTGCAACAGTAGAAGCCTTTTGGCCAATGGCTACATAAATACAGTATACAGTTTCTCCTTTATCGTAAAATTCTTTTTGGTTGATGATCGCATCAATAGTAACAGTAGTTTTTCCCGTTTGACGGTCACCAATTACTAATTCACGCTGACCACGACCTACCGGTACCATAGCATCAATTGACTTGATACCAGTTTGTAACGGCTCCGTTACTGGCTGACGGAAAATTACACCTGGTGCTTTACGCTCCAAAGGCATTTCGTACAATTCACCTT
>JBLFZF010000166.1:0-5063 GCA_047610145.1 Salibacteraceae bacterium
GAGTATCCGGATACAATTAGAATTCTAATTACTGGGTTTAGTGATATTCAAGCAGTTATTGACGCTATTAATAAAGGCAAGATTTATCATTATGTTCAAAAGCCTTGGGATGAAACATATTTAAAAAATATTATTTCTAATGCTTTTGAAACGCACAAGTTAAGGCGAGAAAACAAATTTATGATGGAGCAATTGAAGCTTTCAAATGAACAATTAGAGTTTATGCTCAGGCAACAAATGCTATCATAACAAAATCAAAAGAGATGTTTTTCATCTCTTTTTTTCATTCAACCAAGTAGTATGTATCAGGAATAATGGAATGGATTGAATTTGGGTATTTAGGCATGTTTACTTCTTCTATTCTGGCAGCCACACTCCTACCCTTTGGTTCAGAAGCTGTTTTTTTGGGATTACTGTATGCCAAGTTTGACACAACTATACTTATTGGGGTAGCGGGAGTTGGAAATACTATTGGCGGAATGATTACCTACTATATGGGTAGATTAGGAAAATGGAACTGGCTAGAAAAATGGTTTGGAATAAATGCCGAAAAAATTGACCGCCATATGGATACCATAAGAAAATACGGATGGCTCGTTTGCTTCTTTACATGGCTCCCCGGAATTGGTGACCCACTTGCGGCAGCTATTGGTTTTGCTAGAATACCTCCTTTAGTAGCTGGCATTTGGATGTTAATTGGCAAGACAAGTCGTTTTATTTTTATTGCAGTAGCATTTAAATATGGAATGGAAATTTGGTAATCCCTACGCTAGCCTTACTTTTGTAGTCCTAATACAAATATATGGCAACGATTAATCAAAATTTATCCGAATATAATTCAGCATCTGTTCCAAACGGAGCGTCTTTTACATTGGCAATAATTAGAAGTGAGTGGAATGATGAAATCACGTCTAATCTAGCTCAAGGAGCAGAAGAAGCATTACTTGAGAATGGTGTATTATTAGAAAACATAATTAGGTTAGATGTACCTGGAGCATATGAACTACCACTAGCCGCGCAATGGGTAGCCGAAAAAGAGAATGTACATGCTGTTATTTGTATTGGAACCGTTATTCGTGGAGAAACTTCTCATTTTGATTTTGTAAGTCAAGCCGTTTCACAAGGAGTGAAAGATGTTGGATTAAAAACTGGAAAGCCGATTATTTTTGGTGTGTTAACCGATGACAATAAACAACAATCTATTGATCGTAGTGGTGGAATTCATGGCAACAAAGGTATTGAAGCTGGTGTTTCTGCACTAAAAATGTTAGGCCTTCAAGCTCATCTAAAATAATTAGAGTCCGTTAGTCAATATTATGACGACCCCTACAAAATCTTTTTTATCGCCATTATATCGTCTTACCCGAACAGTATAGGAGAAGGCGGAGTTGTGCGCTACAATCTCACCTTTGAACGTCCCATCCCATCCTTGGCTAATATCAGTAGTTTCAAATACTAGTGTACCCCAACGATCAAAAATACGCATAAAAACTAGCTGCTCTACACCATAAATTACTGGAATAAACGTATCGTTTAAATTATCGGAACCAGGAGTAAACGTATTTGGTATACTTACTTTAAACTCATCCAAAACCTCCACAACAATAGACGTATCCAGCTCAAAACATCCATTCATATCTGCATATACCAACGTATAGGTCGTATTTGTAATGGGCTGAACCCAAGGGTCCGGACAGTCTGAACATCCCATTCCAAATTCCGGCATCCATTTGTAGGTAAAAGGCACATTACCAATGACACCTAATTGCAATTCAGCCCCTATAAAAATGGATGTATCAGGAGTTAGCCAATTCAAAACAGGTTTTTGTTGAACAATAATTGAAACGGAATCTTTAGCTACACAATTATTGGTATCTGTTCCTGTTAAGTAATAAGTAATATTGTTGGTGGGTAAGCATAACGGGTTACGAATATTGGCTGCAGATAAATACAATAAAGGACTCCATTGATATACATTAGCCCCGGAAGCACTTAAAAACAAACTGTCTTCAATACAAACCACTGCATCTGGAGAGATGTTTAACACCGGAATAGGATGAATGATAACGGCAGTCGTCATAGTGTCAACACATTGCGACTGAGTACTTTTAACAATAAGTTGAATTTGATGGGTTCCACTGTTCTGAATGAAAAATGAATCTGATTGTGCTTGCCCATAATTAACCCCATTATACAACCAGTAAATTTGATCTTCACCAATAGAATTATTAAGTACATCAAATACTAAAGGAGCGCAACCTATGGAATCGGATATAAAAAAATCAGCTTTTACTTCATCTATTGCTATCGTTGCCGTATCCGACACTTGGCAAAGACCCTGAAGGTCGGTAATGAGCAAAGACACATTAAAAAAACCTGGAGTAACATATGCATGATTAATCTCTAATTCTGGTACCAAGGTAGTATCAACTATTCCATCTCCAAAATCCCAAATAAACCGCTCGGCATCCCCATTAGCACTATCTGCTTTAAACACAACATCTTGGTCTACGCATCCAATATTTGGCGAATATGAAATTTTACCTGTTGGACCTCCAATATGGATAAAGTTATTTTTTATAATCGTATCAGCACAGCCAAAAGTAGTCGTGATAATCATGGTCACATCATAGTATCCGGGTTGGGTGTATAAATTTTGTGCACCTGCGCCATACAGAATAACATCATTTGGTGAATCTCCGAAGTTCCATGTCCAAGAACCTACATTTTGATAGATACTTTGATCTAAAAAATTAATACTAGCTGGGTAACAAAATGTAACCGATGGATTAGCTATAAAATTTGCATCTGGGGTATCTTGAACATCAATAAAGCTAGGCCTTAAGAAGGTAGAATCACAGCCCATAGAATCCGTAACCGTTAAAGAAACATCGTATACTCCTGGGGCAGAGTATTGATGCGTTGGATTTTTTATAAAACTAGTGTTACCGTCATCAAAATCCCAGAAATAAGAATAACTACCAGAAGGTTGATTTGAAAAATTGACCGAACTAAACTCGCAAATTTCAATATCTGTAGAACTAAAAAAGGACGGGGGCTCTATTACCTTCAACACATTCACCGTATCTATTTGGTTTGCACACCCAAAAGTATCTGTAACAGTGAAAATAACAGTATAAAATCGGGTTCCATTGCCATTATAGGTATGGCTTGGGTTTTGATCCGTAGAAATAATACCGTTATCTAAATCCCATAACCAACTTACAATATTGGTATCACTTTGCGACAAATCTGTAAACTGAACTATAGAAGGTGCACATGCCTCCTCCGGACTTAATGTGAAATTAATAATAGGTTCGTACACATATACATCGTGGCTAGCAGTATCTAGGCATCCATGTTGATCCATTACAACGGCATAAATAGTACGTGCTCCTTTTTGCCCAAAAGTGAAATCGGTGTAGCTATCGTCTATCTTTTGATTTGTTAACCCATCTATTGACCACTTGACAAATGCTATAGCATTTGCCGAGTTACCGGTATTAAAAAGAACATTATCATATCTACAAATAGTAGAATCTGCAGGTTCCACTTTTCCAATTAAATACCGAATTGCGGCCAGTTCTTCTGTTGTTTCGATACATCCAGAGTTAGTATCCCAAACGGTTAGACTTACGGTATAATTACTATCCGCAACAGGGTAAGCATGACTGGGGTTCATATGTATCGAGTCTGCACTAGTGGAATCTCCAAAGTCCCACAAAAAGTTTGTTCCCCCAGTTAATAGTGGGTTAAAAACCACTACATTTTGACTATCACAGTTATAAGCCCCGTAAAATGTTATTATTGGACCCAATATTTGAAGAGCTGAATCTATGATTAAGGTATCTGGACAACCATTATAAAATGTAATTAGCGTAACATCCATATATCCCGTATCTTTATATAAATGCCAAGGTTCAAAACTACCGCTCGAATTTCCATCGCCAAATAACCATACATAATCGGTAATGAGACTTGTATCGAATGATAAATTAGAGAACGTTATAGTATCAGATGCACAAGCAATAATCGTATCTGGAAAAAACAAAGAAGTCTGAGCAATTCCGACTAGAATATCGGAATAATGGGAAGTTGTACATCCATCTATAGAAACCACAGTCAACGTAACCGGATAGGTTCCTACGTTTGTAAAAACATGATTGGGATTTAAGTTATAATCTAAGGGAGACCCATCGGAAAAGTCCCACCACCAATTAGCCATTCTATTGACAGAATCAGTCGTATTTGTAAAATCCACATCTAATGGAGCACACCCCTTAATTACACTAGCATTCCATTTAGCCTGAGTAATAATAATCTCCTCATTAATTGGAACAATAAGACTGTCAATACACCCATTGCTCGTGGTCACAATCAAGGTGTCATCAAAGGTACCTTCCTCAAAATAGACGTTAATTGGGTGTTGAACTTGGGACATATTCGGTGTTATAAAAGGAGCAATACCTAGTAAATTACCAAACCGCCATTCCCAACTGGCGATATGACCAATAGTTACATCCGTAAATGTGACCACCAAAGGAACTTCACATGCATTATGAGGAGTGGAAGAAAAGTTAGCTTGCACCGATTCTACAAAAACATCTTGTGTAATAGTATCATCACAGGTAGAACCAGAACTAGAAACTAAGGTTACTGATTGATTACCCGTTGTGTTATAGGTATGCGTCACGGTATCCCCTACTCCAGTAGATCCATCCCCATAATCCCAAGTAAACAAGTTTCCCCCTTGTGACGTATTTATTAGTTCGGATGGAACTCCCAAACAAACAGTATCATTTAAATCCATTGAAGCAACTATAGTCCCAATCCACACATAATTAGGGATAGAAAGCGTATCTGAACAGCCAATGCTACTGGTCACAATTAGTTGAGCATCGTACCCACCTGATTGGGTGAAAGTAGGATTCACATTTAACGTGTTGTAAGCTACTCCTCCTATCAACCAATTATGCGTTAATGGATTTGAACTGGTACTCGAGTTCATAACATTAACCGACAAGGGTGGGCCGCAAACTGACAAACTATCCGAAGAAAAAAAA
>JBLFZF010000167.1:0-5019 GCA_047610145.1 Salibacteraceae bacterium
GTGGGTTGCACCAATTGCCTCTGCTGCAAGTCTGGAGGTAATACAGGGTATTTTCATGGCCATAGCCTCCAATATTTTGTTTTGCATCCCTGTACCTATTTGCATAGGAGCAATAAATATATGAGACTCATTATAGGCATCCGTAATTTGATCTAACCAGCCAGTTATAATAATGTTTTTGGACGCCAGTCTTTTTACGGATGAGTGCGGATCAGTACCTGCAATGATTAACTTTATTTGGGGTATAGATTTAATGAGGATTGGCATTATTTCAAGAGCTAAATATTGAGCGGCTTTAATGTTGGGTGGATAACTCATATTTCCAGTAAATACAAGTTCGTATTTTTTTATAATTTTTTCATCCCGATGAAATAGAGTGAAATCTACTCCATTGGGTAAAATTCTTATCTCATCTTTATCTGAATGTTGAATTAAATCCCGGTCATTTTTTGAGATAATGGTTTTATTCGTAAATTGGTTAAACACATAATTTTCGTATTTTTTTAAACGAAAAGCTTCTATTTTCAAAAGTGTTTTAACTCCAGGAATAGCCTTGTCTATTCTACGTTGTGCCCCCATAGATAAAGCATCCATATAATCAAAGGTAGAATCAAATAGGTGGTATTTCTTTACATATTCAGCGGTTCTAATAAGTTGAACAAACAAATGCCGTGGTAAATGTTTTTCGATGATGGCATCTACTTTTTTTTGTGCTGAGTTTTGATAGAAATAGTTTACTTGAAACGGTTTATCATTAAATATGGAAGTGGCTAAATTCCAAAAAATCCCAATCTTACTCAACTTAATAAAGTGAATTTCTTCACAATAAGGCGATAGGTTTTCAATTGCTTTTGAATGAGGCTTAGTATCTGTTAAACACACCAAGATGACTTGATGTTTTTTAGAGATGACCTTTAAATGATTATACGCTCTAAGTTTATCCCCTTTTTCTAAAGGCCAAGGAATTCTAGATAAGAGCACTAATACTTTCATTTTTTGAAGTTAGTTATCATCTGTAAAAGAGCCTTTTGGGTATTGGTGATATCAAACTTGTTTTCTGCTAAAATTCGCCCATTTTTGGAGATAGATTTCAATTGGTTTGGAGCGCGCATTGTTTCTACAATCTCACGAGCCATTTGTTTAGGTGTATCCGCAATTAAAATGTCTTTGCCATTTTGAGCAGGAATTCCTTGAGCCCCTTTGGTAGTGGTGGCTATTACTTGACCAAGGGCTAAACCTTCAATTATTTTTATTCTAATTCCACTAGCTTCAAATAAGGGGACAACCATTAATTTACCAGCTAAAATAAAACTATGTGCATCTTGAATCTCGCCTTCGAAAATTACTCCTTCTGGTAAGTTTTTAGCAAATTGGGGGTCTGCATTTCTACCTCCAATATGAAACTTAAGTTTGTTATTTCGTTGTTGAATAAGAGGCCAAACTTCATTTAGGAACCACCGCAGACCAGCAATGTTAGGTTCCCAGTCTAAAGCGCCAAGAAATATAATTCTATTTTCAGTATCGTCATCCACCACCGTTTCATCGGGTAAGGAAATTCCAAACGGTACATAAATGGTTTTATGTAGTCCGATGTATGAATTAAAATAGGCTTTGTCGTTCATACTAATGGTTGCGACAACATCAAATTTCTTTAATTCGTTTAATTCAAATTCTCTTAACTGTTTGACAGATGGTTTTAACACGAATCTTTTGAAGGTGTTTTTTTCAGCAAAAAGGCGGTCCTCCCAAAGTTGAAACTCAACATTATGTGAACGCATCATTAAAATGGCCTTCGATTTTCTACGAGTTAAGTCTACATAGCTGGCGGTAAACGTGCCTTCAAAAACGATTAAATCGTATTCATTTGTGGTTAAATTGGCCGCAATTAAGTTAGCAAATTCTTTTTTGTTAAACCTATTTACGATATGGTTATTGTTTGACCAAAGCCCTTTGATTAGCTCTGAAGCACGAGGCCGAGTATCTATGCGTACATGTTCTGGTTGTATAGATAGAAAAACGGGGTCTACTGGCATTTCCGTAAAAGGATGCTTGGCAGTTGACATGCCCAATAATTTAACACTCCAACCCAAATCTAGCATTGCCTTTGTTAATTGATATGTGGCAAGTGTTCCACCATCATTGGGCGGGAATGGAATTTTATGACATATTTGTAAAACTCTCATTAATCTTTCTTTGGTTGTATTAACCTAAATAACCGATTTAAGGGAGTGGTTATTTTATTTGTTAAGGTGGTATAAAATGAAGAGTCCAATAAAACGGAATCGGTGGTTGCTTTGTAGGTTAAAAATGCACCTAATGGCAATAAGGTTGCCGTTGCCATCCACATTCCATACAATGCAGACAACTCTCCTTGCTTAACTAGTTTCATTCCTGTAATGGAAATAATATGATAAATAATAAATATGAGTATAGAGAAAACTACAGGCATTCCTAAGCCTCCTTTTCTAATAAGTGCACCTAATGGAGCTCCTATGAAAAACAATACTAAACAAGCAAAAGAAAGGGTGAATTTTTTATGCCATTCTATTTCATGGAGAAATATTCTTTTTTGACGCATTTCTTTTTCGTCATGGATACTTTGAGAGTAGGTTTTTGAAGATCTGGCTATGTTAATAGCGGTAGAAAACAAGCCTTTTTGCTCATTTACACTCATATCTTCCAGAATAGAACGAGTTAAAATAGAATCTGGAAGTACGTTTGCCTTAGCAAAAATAGTATCTGAATATATTTGAAGACGGTTATCCATTGCTTTTCTATAATCGTTTAAGCGGACTTCTAATTTACTGTTTAAGGTATCCATGGAGGCTTCCAGTTGTTCCAGGTTTAACATTTCGTAGTGATCCTTAAATAAATCATCATCGGTTCGGCTAAACTGAAAGGAAGAAAGGTCAAATCTTACGGTATGTTGGTCCATTTCGGAATAATCAAATGGATGAGATTTTCCTGAATTTTCTTTGTATCGCTTCACTTTAAACATATCAAATACTAAGTATCTTTGATCGCTTGACATAGCCATTTTTCCCGTTTCTGCTAATGTTATTTCCTTGTTTCCATTGTGCTGACTATGATCATATATTTGAATATTACGCATGTTTTGTCCGTCTTCATCTTTTTCTTTTATACGGATCACAAAACCATCAATTCCTTTATAGAATACACCAGGTTTAAATTCCAGAGCTGGTCTTTGATGCATAATATCATAAAGTAAAGTCTTAAACTTTAGGTTGGCTACCGGCATTACGTAATTAGAATGATAAAAGGCAAGTCCACTCACTAATAAATTAAAAATAACAAGAGGCAGCATAATCCTACCTAATGAAATACCCGCTGATTTCATTGCCACTAATTCATAGTTCTCTCCTAAGTTTCCAAAAGTCATGATAGAACTCAGAAGTATGGCAAGTGGGAGGGCCATGGTCACAAGATTAGCAGATGCAAAAGCAAAAAGCTCAAGTAAAATGAGACCTTCAATTCCTTTGCCTACCATGTCTTCAAGGTAGTTCCATAGAAATTGCATTTCAAAAATGAATAACGTAATAAAAAAGGTCATTATAAATGGGCCTAAATACGTTCTAATTACAAAAATGTCTAGTTTTCTCAATGAAGACGAAAGTGTTTAAAACAAAGATATCTCATCATTCTTAGCGAACAGATGAGATACCCTTAAAATTAGTTATAACTTTTGAAATTATGACCCAATTACATGCTTTAGTGCGTCAATTTGACTATCCCATAATTGAATGGATTCTTCTATTTCGTCATGCTCAGAGAAATCCGTAACCATTAGCGCCACATCTTTTGTTAAGGAGTCAATTTTTATAGCCATTTCCCAGTAACAGTCGGTACCTTCATCGTCTTCCCATTGAAAACGAATAGACTCTTCTTTCTTTTTTGAAACCATTTTGGCAACTTCGTCAGCGCCTTCCCAGGTAAAGGTGAAAACACCGTCTTTATTGACTACATTTTCTGCAAACCATTCGGCTAAAGCGCTGGGTGCACTGATATAATTATATAAAACGTGCGGAGATGACCGCATGTAGTATTCTCTGGTATATTTTTCTTTTGATGCCATTGAATGCAATGATTTGTTGTGTTTTTTGTGGGACTGCAATATATGTAAAGTGAGATAATTTTTACCTAAGATTAGTTAGTTTTTCATTAAATTAATCAACGGTTTATCTAATGTTTTCTTTTGCCTCAGATAAGTGTTATTTAAAAACTTATTGACTAATAGAGCTACGGTTATACCTATAAATGAGCCGAAAAGAACATCGGACAAAAAGTGTTGAGACAAATAAATTCTTGAATAAGCTGTTAAAATGGCTAAAATGATTAACGAAAGGTCTCCTTGTTTTTTATGAAGGTTCAATAAAATGGAGGTAGTTAATGCGAATACTGCCGTAGCATGACCGGATGGAAAGCTGAAAACAGTGTGTAATTCTACTCCTTTCACATAATGCAACGGAATTTCTAAATCGTTAAAGTATTTAGATGGACGTGGGGTAGGACCGAAAACGACTTTTTTTAGTACTTGCGCTATTAGTCCAGAGACTATTCCGGAAAGACCTATTTGAAGCGCATATCTTTTAGACCAAAACAAACTGAAAAGAACAATTATAACAATGGTAATTCCGTCACCGATATACGTGATTGATTTGAAAAACAGATCGTTAAATGGCCGGTGGAACGAGTTTAAGAATAAATGAATTTCTTGTTTGCTGAATTGCAGTAAATAGTAGCAAGAAATGACAGCAAATACCATATAAATTGTAAAGTAGATCCAATGAGATTGCCAAGTTTTTTTCATGTTACTCAAATGTAATTCATTGATTTGAATCAAAGGAAAAATAAATTTTAATTAGCTGTTTTTTCTACTAATTATTCTATTATATTTGCAGCCGAAATTAGGCGAGGTAGCTCAGACGGTTAGAGCGCAGGATTCATAACCCTGAGGTCGGCAGTTCAATTCTGCCTCTCGCTACTAAAAAAGGAGAATCG
>JBLFZF010000168.1:0-4936 GCA_047610145.1 Salibacteraceae bacterium
TTCTACCTGTAGTTACTGCGCCTGGTACAAAATACCCGCGTCCAATATCCATAATACCATCACCACCCGTAATAACATCAGAAGCTGTGAAAGTTACGGCATTGCCGTAACAAGAAGTGGCGTATCCCACTGCGTAATCATGAGACCAAGATTGGTTGTTTTCATTAAAGGTCCATATATCACAAACATTAGAACTAGAGAAAACAGTGTTTAAAGCCGCTGCTTTTATGGGTGAAGACCAGATATTGTAGGAATACGCAGAATTATTACCTGTACGATTTATCAGGTAACTACCCGGGCCAGTGTTTTGATCTGAGCCTGCAATGGTTTGTAAAAGCGAGGAGTTGTTCTCTAAGGTAATTTCACCGTTATTGGTAATTGTTCCACTTACTTCTAGTATAGTACCAGATGGGATGTTTAATTTTCCAGTGCTTGTAATAATTACATGAGCCACTTTAGCATCCATTGGAAGTATCGCATTGGGTGCATAGACCTTTAAAGTCTTTCCTGCATCCGAAGTGTTGGGAGCAGAGCCATTACCGCTTCCGCCATCGTAAGTTGTACCATCCCAAGTAATATCACCTTCGGAAGTAGAGGCAAGAGTAAAACGTTCTCCATCTTCTAGTTCAGTTGAGGAGATAGAAAACTGTAAGGATGATCCAACCACGGTTCCTGTTATAACGGGGTCATCGGTAAAATCGTTATTATTGTTTTGGTCAATTAATAACCGTAAGTCAGCAGCATTATAAGCCGATAAGTTGGTTAAATCAAAGTACATATCAATGTTGCCAACATCCACAGCAGTACCTGATGCGTCTACCTCGCTTACTCTCCATGTTCGGTCTAATCGAGCTAAAATTGAACCAGGAACATCTGTGTTGTCGGTAAAGTAAAAATCACCTGCATCTCTTCCCCAAATAAGAAATTCATCATCTGCCAAACCACTGGGGTTTAGTATCCGCACAATACCTGAGCCTTGAGCCTCTGTGTGCGCGTCAGTGGCGCTTACTTGTCCTATTCCAGCCACATCAAAATCGTAATCTCCATTAGAGGCAGATGATTGACTGTAGATGTTGTTACTCGATAATGTCACATCATATTTAGCAGATAAGTAATTTTGCACCAAAATATGTTGTGTGCTATTTAGTGCAAAATTGAAGTGGATTACTTCTGAATAATCAGCCCCAAGATAGTTGGTATAACCTACGTTTAACGCTCCTAAAGCTAAATCGGATGAACCACCTGTTACTGATGTTAAAGGAGAGGAGCCTTGTTTAATGGTGGTGCCTGCATTTTTCATACTGCTCCGTGTAGCTTGTGGTAACGTACCGTCAAAACCTAAACTGAGAATATAATTGGTGTTATTTGCAAAAAGGGGATTGGCTATACCAGTCGAAAACCTATTGCCTTTACCAATGTCAGCATATAACTCAAGGTTACTATAAAAAAACCACGTGTATGAATAATTGGTAGGGTCACTGTAGCTGTTTCGTTTACCTAAAATACCTTGAGGAGAATTGTTTAAGTTAGAAGGACGTATTGCTACGTAAAATGTAATTCCACTTGTCCCATCTAATATATTATCATCTAATATAGTCATTTCATCCAGGATTCCATCAAATCTCACGGTAGGCATTCCGTTCATGTTTGCGGAACTGATAAAAGTAGGTTGCTTTGTAGCTGTGCCTTGAGCTGCACCATTCCCGTTCCCAGAAGCATCGGCCCATGATGTTACGGCTGCACCGTTAGTTAGGGTAATATCATCCGCTTTAAGCCACATACCGTTGCTAGAGGCATCTCCAACGCCACCCGGGCCAGTTTGTGAAAAACTATAAAAAGAAATTAGGGAAAGAAAAAGTGTAGTGAATACTTTCATAATACATGATTTTTATTGTGTGAATTCAACAATAGTAAATAGTAAATATCTGTAAATGAATATTTAATAAAATAATTATATAGTTTGACACTAGGCTTAATAGGGGGTGGGATGTGTGATACAATAGTGAAATTATTTGGATGATTATTTAAAACAGGAGTAAATAAGTGGGGTCTGAAATGAGCAAAAAAAAAGTCCCTGACTTTCGTCAGGGACTTAAACAATACAATTTAATTTATTTTACGGAATCAACGATTGTAAAATTAATTAATAGAGAAACCACCAGGACTTTGAACACCTTATGATTGAATCTGCTATAGTCTTTCCCACTACCATTTTGAGCTTCATGGTCAGTCTGATCAATTGAAATATTGACGAGAAGAATTGAACCTATTAAAGACAATACCGTTTTCATATATAATTTATTTATTCAAATGATATGAATTATCATATCACTTTGCCTGTCTTCAGGAGAAAAAGCACTAACTAGTTTTACCAGCTTTGGAGCTTGTTACCAATGTATTTACACAAAATGCAAATTTAATAAACTGCTGTAGAGGCTGCAATACGTTGCATAGCGTATTAAGGGAGGGCAATTAATTGAAAAATCATATATATTTTAAGTAATCATGGAAATGCTTAATATCTAATTTTTTCCAAATTCGATTTCTATGAGTTCGAATGGTGTTGCGATCAATTTTAGAATGACTTATTGTTTCTGTAAGTCCTTGACTTGAGCTGGTAGGGTGCGGGTTGCGTATATTAGAAAATAAGGTTGAAATGGACCCTTCAGTTATAAAGAAATAAAAAATGGGTACTTCCCACCACAAGAAGTACCCACTATTTCACTAACCATCTTTATGAGTTAGATCAACTCAAAATTCTTAACGCAATTTGCGTTCGTAGAGAGGAGGTTAGAATAGAATCAAAGACTACAGCTAATAATTCTGATGTACACAGTTGCATCAAGCTAATGCTTTAATATTTTTTTAGAAAATATACGCTGGTTTTTATCGAGTACTTCGATAAAGTAGATGCCATTAGTCACGTTTTCCAGAGATATGTTTGTGGAGGTTTGGTGGTCAATTTTAGTCTGATGCCAGACTACTTTTCCGGTTACATCCATGACAGTAATCGTTCCGTTAATCCCATTTTCATTACTTAAGATAAAGCCTGTGTTAGATTGGATTATTGTGAAACCGTTCATCGTCAAATCTGTTGTATTGGTAATGGTGCTGGTGGTGTCTGACGGAGTTGGTGTATCCGCTTTAGTAGTAACATTACTCGATGACTTTAGAACTTCATTATTAAAAATTAATTCAAACCTGCTGGCGTAAGTGATATTAGCTGTTAAACTAACAGAGTAGGCACTTTTAGATAAATCGTGTACAATATTCAAAGTTTTATCTTTCACATAGATTTTAAATCCCGTTGGAATGTTCTCTCTTCTGTATTCAGAAATAGTGTGAGTTCCGCTTTCATTAGAATAGACAATCAATGGTATTCTTTTAGTTTCGTTAATTCCAAACGGAGCTAACGATTGAATAACAAACTCTTCATTTTTTTGTAAGGAAGCGAATCTGAGATTACTGTTTCCTACTAATTTATGTGCGTCATATCCTTGATCAATAGTATCCGTGCAGTTTGAATTATACCCTACCAAAATATTGTTTTTGAAATTAGAAGGCGACTCTAGCCTAAACCAAGCGTTATGGTTTTTAGGAGTCGGAGTGTTTTTAAAGAACTGAGAATTAGAAGAAACTCTCATACTATTCGTGAAGATTACATTTGTGGTGGCGTTGGCTACTACCCAAAAACCTTGTCCGCTAGCCACTGCACCTAAAGGAAGTTCATTTGAATTACCAGACTCCACAGCTCCTAGTTGCGTCCAAGATGCGTAATCTGAATCTTGATTGTATCCGCCCGTTGTATCCGCTTCATCCCAAAAGTAAAGGGCGTCTGTAATTCGGTTATTGTCGATGGCATTTTCCTGCCAGAAAGCAGCTGCATCTAAACCGCTGGGATATGGGTTTCCTAATAAATTCCAGTCATCGTCTCCCCAAAGTGTTCCACCTGGGTTTAATAATGTAGTGGTGGCAATTGGGGTGGTGTAATCGCCATTATTTACTTGACCGGTATATGATCTTGCAGCCGAAAGGTTCCCGGGGATAAAATATCCACGAGTAACATCCATAACTCCATCGGCACCAAGAATAACATCTGATATTCCAAAAGTGACAGAGTTTCCATTGCATGTGGCATTAGTTCCTACGGAGTAGTCATATTTCCATGCTTGGGTGAATTTCTCGAAAGTCCAAACATCACATTTATTAGCGTCACTAAAAACGGTACTTAAAACAGCAGAGGAAATAGGAGCGGACCAAATATTATAAATGTATGAATTGGTGTTCCCATTCCGAATAACGGTGTATTCACCGGTTCCAGAATTAGCGTTAATACCCGTATTTTTCTGAAGTAATGAAGCACTTTCTTTAATCGTAATGATTCCATTGTTGATAATGTTGTTTTCTACAGTTAATGAAATGCCACTTTCAATTGAAAGCTGACCACCGGCTTCAATTTCTACTTCTCGTACATGTGCATCACTCGTAATATTATAGGTCCCATTCGCGCTACTTTTCACTAATAATTTGTAACACGCATCGCTAGTACTTGGTTTGTTCGAAGTCCCGGATCCCCCATAATAACCATTGTTATCAATAACGACTAAATCTTGGTATTCAAAAGAGAAATAATCACCATCTGAGAATGAGACGTTTGTAGCGGTGGTAAATACTCCGTCACTCAATGTTAAAGGATAGGAAGTTTTTGTATTAAAAGTAGATGAGTTGCTGACTACTAAAAATAAATCAGTACAGGTTTTTTTTCCTGTTAAATCTAAATCGGCAGCAGCAACAGAAACCTTAACTAAACCTACATCGTTTTGTTCGCTAACCCTCCATTGAGAGTTAATTCTTTCTAGATAATCTGAAGAGGTGTTAAATGAGTAATCAGCGTTTATTTGGTTTTCACCCCAAAATAGATAGTCATTGTTATTTA
>JBLFZF010000169.1:0-4902 GCA_047610145.1 Salibacteraceae bacterium
AAGGCAATGGTTATTAAAAAGGCGAAGTATCCGAAAGCCCATGTGAAGTTTGGGGAGTCGTATGCGGTTTATAGTTATGTGCATAACTATTTTACTAGGCGATTTGATCTGGTAGCCGATTATCTTGCCCTGGAAAGAGAAGTAGTTGCCACTCATCCTGGCACTTATCCGCAGTATCAGCAAGTGGCACTCCATTATAACCTTACGCATTACTACACTATGCAAAGGGAATACTTAAAAGCAAGCACCCATGGTAAAAAGGCCATACATATACTAGATCAGTTTAAGGAGTTACATCCCAACTATATGTCTAATTTATATGCTTTAATGGGATCAGTATTTTTAAAGATGCAAGACCCGGAACCCTCTATTGAATACATCAAAAAGGCATTAACTTACCCGGTGGTAGACAGGAGAGATTCCTTAGGAAGGGCCATTGCTTATACGAATTTAGGTTATGGTTATTCTATGGGAGTTGACCTTGAATTGGCTACGACCTATTTCAAAAAAGCACTTACTTATTATAATAATGATGATCTTTATTATCGAGCTTATAGTCTAAATAAATTAGTTGAACACTACTTAGACTATCCCAATATAGAATCTATAAAAAACATTCAAGATTCTACCTTTCTTTACATCAATCAAATGATAGAGGCATTTAAAATTATACACCCCGAAAGACACCCTAGCTTGGCTGCTCCATATATGGCTTTATCGGAGTATTCGGAAATAACTGGAAATTTCGAGTTAGCACTAGAACATATCCAAACTTCTTTAATTAATTCTCTGCCTCACTTTAGTGATACTTCGATTTATAGTAAACCATCAGTCGAAGAGTGCATGAATGGTTATTTAACGGAAAATACCTTAATGAAAAAAGCATACTTATTGTTTAGTATTGCAAAGGCCACTAATGATGATAACGCATTATTAGAAGCCTTATCAATTCACACACTTCTAGATAGTCTTTTGAACCTGAAAAAAAATTACTACAGTGATGAATCATCAATAATTAACCACCCAAATATGCAAATAAGCTATGGGGTAAATCTTGAAATTTTATATCTCTTAAACCAAAGAAAATCTACTGAAACACATATTCAGCAATCCTTTAATTACATGGAACGGGTAAAAGGTAATTTGCTTTTACGCAATTTGTCCAACATTGAAAAATCAGAACTATTTGGTGTTCCTGATAGTTTAATTGCAAAAGGTCAAAAATTAACAAATAATATTAATAGTTATTTACGACTACATCCGGAAAGAATTGCTGTCAGCAACTCAGAAATCATAGATACAAATGATTCCCTTTTTCAGTACTTAAACCAAAAAGATAGTTTAGAGGATTTATTCCAAAGAAGCTACCCCCAGTATTATCAAGTTCGATTTCAAACAGAATCCCCACAAATAGATAGAATTAAGTCTAAATTAAATGGACACAATCTTCTTGAATTTTATTGGGCTCTCGAAAGTATTTTTGCTATTTATATCAGTAACGACGATGTAATTGTCCATAAAATCCCTATTGATAGCAAACTTACCCATTCTATTGATACCCATATTGAATTTCTAAAGCAGAATTCAAAAGGGGCATTTTTAAATTTTCAAAAAAACGCTCACGAATTATATAGTCTACTCTTAGGCCCTATATTTAAAAAAAAGATTCCGTCTAAACTAATTATAGTAACAGATGGGCCCCTAGCTGCCATCCCTTTCGAAACATTGTTAACTGAAAAAAGTGATTTTAAATCAATTAATTATCGCGATCTTCCTTATCTAATAAAACAAAGTGCGATTAGCTATGCTTACTCTACAAGTACTCTTTTTCAAGCTTATGAAAAGAGTGTTTTATTGGATAAACCCCGTCTTCTTGCTTTTTCTTTTTCTGATCTCAAAAATTCAAATACTGGATCGAGGGTACTTAATCAACATAGTTTATTCCCTTTAGCCGGAGCAGCTAAAGAGGTCGAAAGTTTAGGGAAGTTGATTCCATCAAGTCGCTTTAGATCTTTCTATGGCAATGAGTCTACGAAAAATGCTTTTTTCAATAATTATCAAAATTTTGATTTAATACACCTAGCCTTACACGCTCAGTCAGATAATAAAAACCGATTTAATAATCGAATTTTTTTCCACCCTGATGAAGACAAAACACATGACGAAAATTACATCTGTTTTGCACATGAGTTATATGACTTAGCCCCTCAACCTCGTTTAGTCGTACTCAGTGCTTGCAATACAGGAGCTGGCACGAATTATACTGGCGAAGGAACTTACAGCACCGCTCGCGGATTCATTTATGCTGGAACCCCATCAGTAGTTATGAGTCTGTGGCCTTTATCAGATCAAGCTAGTAAAATCATTAATAGCGATTTCTACACCCAAATCCTAAAAGGAGCCCCCTTAGATGAAGCTCTTCAAAAAGCAAAGCTATCCTTTATCCAATCAACAGACGAGTGGACAGCCCACCCCTCTCGATGGGCGGCACTTAACATAATAGGTTCTACGAAGCCAATTGTGAACACTCCTTGGCCTTATTGGCCATTAACATTCTTAATTATTAGTTCTTGTGTTCTATTTATCATTTTCGCATTTTTAAAAAAAAGAATGACAAAAGCAAAGAGCGAAATGTAAAAATACACACAACGTTTTCGAAGCAAACGAAAATAGTGTTCCCAGAGATGTGAGAACACTATTTAAGGGTGCCTGTGTAAAAAGAATAGAAATAAATAGGTAACTCTAATTTATTAAGTTAAAAATTAGAAATATCATAAGAGACATCAATCGTAGCCCCTGTTGAACCCATTTCAGTCCTCAGGTAAAATGTAACGAATGCTCCAATAGATAAATTTAGTCCTTGCGTCTCGTCATTGGGTACATAAAGCAAGCCTCTATGCTTTTCCCAAAAAGGTGTAAATCCAGTTTCTGGAGGCATAGATTTTCCTGGCGGAATAACTGTAACTTCTCCCATCTTCTTAGGGGGATCTTGAGCCATAATATCGGGTTTAAATAGATTAGTGAAAAAATTAACACAAAAAAATTACTTTAATTCATTTAGAATGGCGGTTGCCTTTTCCCTGTAGGAAGGCGCCTCAGAAGTAGTAATCGTTTGTAGAATTGATTTCGCTGAGTCTGTGTCTCCTTGTTCCAGGTAGCCCAGGGCTAGGTACCAGTTTATCCGAATTTGGTATTCAGAAGAAATGTTTTTTTGTGCTTGGAATATTTCTATGGCCTCTTTAGATTGGTTGTTTGCCAAATAGGCATTACCGAGGAAGAAATAATACATGGGCTTTTCATCTACTTTGATTAGTACCTTGAAGACTTTGATGGCCGCAGTAAAATTTTGGGCATCATAAAAAGTAAACGCGTTTTTTTCAGGATTGTTACTCTCCGGATTTTTATTGTTATTCGTATTTATCAAGCCCCTTTCTGTTTCCATATTAGGGTATACGTGAAAGTATTGTTGGAAAATCTCTTCGGAGCTAAGACTGCCATTCACAAACAAGTAGCTACCTGCAAACACCAACAACAAGAGCCCTGCTGCTACAGACCATTTTCTGAAGGAGAATAGCCGGTTCTTTTTGTGATGTGGCGGCCTCTCCTTTTCAGTCGTATTGATGGCTGGTAAAGTCTGTTCCAACGATTGCAGTACCTGAAAGTTCTTTTTCATGGCCCTACGACGGATCGCTTCGCGCGCCAGCTTCAATTCTTGAAAAAGCGCAGCAAATTCCATTTCGTTACGAAGACGGTCGTCGAACGATTTCTTTTCGGTACTACTTAGCCGCCCTTTGATGTATCCATCGATCAATTCGATGTCTTTTTCAGAAGTTGACATTATTATTTATTTTTTGAGATTTCATTAAATATCAGTCGCAGCCTTTTGAGGCATTTGTACTTTTTATTTTTCGCCGTGTCTCTATTGTTATAATTCATTTCTTCTGCTATTTCTGTCATGGACTTCTCTTCATAATAAAATAGCTCAAGCATAGTGGTACAGGGGTCGCCTAGTTGTACTAAAGCCTCCTGCATGTCTGCAAGATTTTCCAGCTTCAATTCTTCGGCGAGTGCTCGTTGTTCCAGCTTCGTATCTTCTGCTACTTTGGTACCAAAGTAAAATTCTGGAACTTCCGAAATTCTTCGTTCTTTCCTCAGCCAATCATTGTATTTGTTGGTGCCCGTAACGTAAATGTAATTCCAGAGACTGTTTTCATTGTTAAGTGTGGTCAGTTTTCCATCCATAATATTATCATAAACCACCACAACGCTGATCTGATAAATCTCAGTGGCCACCTCAAGACCACAAGCGTTATTCTGAATGAGCACTGCAATAAACTTGGTCCTATACTTTGTATATAAAACTTCCAGGGCCATTTTCTGACCTGCTCGTATTTCTTTTAGTAAAACATCGTCCGGCATACAGCTACTAGTATATGTATTTTATGAAAAAGGTAACCCCTCTTTTCTATTGAATTCTATTTTTTTCCCTGACTGAATTATTTAGCGCTTGTTGGGGGCTTAGTAAATTACGTTCTTTTTTGCCTTGGTCTACCAAGGCATCTATTTATACTATATTCTTTGGTTCAAATTTTCTTTGAGGTCATTTTTCGGCGAAAGCATAGACTAAATGTCTAAAATCTCCTCCCTTGTGATCCCGTGAAACCTAAGAATTCCAAGGCTTTCTGCCGCTCTTTCCATAAAATTAAATGCAATAACTAAAAAATATATAAAAATACCTCGATTCAGGGGTTACCTTTTTCTATTTCTGCATATACATACGAGAGTTATACCAAATGAACCTTATGTTAACCCCAAAAAGGGTGGTGTCAAACTGATAATTATGCAAATAACACGCGCTAAATGCCATAATTGAGACTTATGGCTTTTTCATAAGAATCTGAT
>JBLFZF010000170.1:0-4846 GCA_047610145.1 Salibacteraceae bacterium
CCAGTTCCGTTAGCGCCTGTAATAAGGACTCTAGCATCGGTTGGAGCTACTCGGTCTATCATTTGATGAATTTTGGCTAACTCTGGAGAGTTTCCAATCATCTGGTATTTTTTACTTACTTTTTTCTTGAGTACTTTGTTTTGTACGACTAATTTTTTTCTGTACAATCCGTTTCTTACTGTGTTTAGCAAGCGGTTTAAATCGGGTGGTTTAGAAATATAATCGAAGGCTCCTTTTTTTATGCACTCTACGGCTGTGTCAATATCACCGTGACCAGAAATCATCACCATTGTTAGGTCTGGTTGATCTTTCATTGCTTTGGTAAGCAATTCCATCCCATCCATTTTAGGCATTTTAATATCGCATAAAACAAGGTCGTAAGTGTCTTGAGAAATTTTTTCTAAACCTTCCAAACCATTTTCGGCGACTTCAACTTTATAGCTACTATCTTCTTCTTGAATGATGTTCGACAGTACATTTCGAATAGCCTTTTCATCTTCTATAATGAGGATTTTTGCCATGGGTGGGGTTTTGTTATTAGTGTATCAATAAGTCCTTCTTTGAGCGCGTAACTCGAAAGGCGTAGGTCGTGTATGATAAGTCGATTTAAAATATAATTTATGATGACAACGGCAATAACAATCATATCGGCACGCATAGGAACAAGTCCTTCCATATGCAATCGTTGTTCCAAAGTCGATCCCGAAATCATTCTTTGAATACCATTGTAATCAGTCATTAAAAACTGGTAATTAGTCTCTTTTTTCCACAGCTCACAATCCCCATTTTTACATGAAATCATTTCTGCTAGCGTATCAAAAGACCCTGAAGAACCAATCAAACAATTAACTTCGTATACTTCAGCCATCTCCAACATTTCTTCTAGAGATTCTTCTAGGTACTCATCAATTGCAGTAACATCCTCCAATTTAATAGGGTTTGCTGGCTCAAACATTTCTAGCAAACGCGCCACTCCAAGTTTATAACTCTTTCGCCAAAAAGTTTCTTCACTATTGGCAATTATAAATTCGGTGCTTCCACCACCAATATCAATAATTAGTTTTGGAGAATCTCCTAGATCCATTGCTTGTTTTACACCGTGGTAAATTAAGTTAGCCTCGGTATCACCATCAATTACATTAATAAGAATACCTAAAGTATCTTGTGCTTCTTTAACAAATAAAGTTCCATTGCTTGCGCTCCTTACCGCAGAAGTCGCTACTGCATAAAATTCTGTAATATTTTCTTCTACGAGTTTAGCTTTGTATTGTGTAAGCGCTGCAATTCCTCTTTTATATGGAGTATCGGCAATAAACCCTTTGGTAATACCACCTTCACCAAGTTTAACTGCGATTTTAGTTTTGTAAAAAATAGTATAGTCCTGCTCTTTTACTTCTGCAAGAAGTAAATTAAACGTGTTAGTACCTAAGTCTATAATTCCTATTTTTCTCATTTTTTAACTCTGTTTAATCCACTTCCATAAAGTTTTATAAGTCACTTTTTGTCCGTACATCAAAATTCCTACTCGGTAAATTCTTCCAGCAATCCAGCTGGTAAAGATAAAGCCAATAATTAACAATACCATCGATAATCCTATTTCCCATAATGGCGGATCAAAAGGCAATCTACCCATCATTACAATTGGTGAGGTAAATGGGATTATGGAGCACCAAAATGCAAGAGAACTATCTGGGTTTTCGAGTATTGTTTGCAATGCAATAATGGAAAAAATGAGTGGTATTGTAATAGGCATCATAAATTGCTGGGTATCCGTTTCGGAATCGACAGCTGCACCAACTGCAGCAAATAAGGCACCATACATTAAGTAGCCACCCACAAAATAAAATAGAAACATTGCCAATAAAAGAGTCAGATTCATATTTTCTAACTGAGCTAAAATTGACGCAATTCCATTTTGAGGGATCTCTACGTCTTGGAGAAGTAGTTCCGTTCCATTTGCTAAGTCTGCTGGATTTATTTCTGCTGGACCTACCAACAAAGTAGTAGCTAAAGTGCTCAAAACAAAAGTAAGGAGAATCCAGAGTGCGAATTGCGTAAAACCGACTAAGGCTACACCAATAATTTTCCCCATCATTAGTTGAAATGGCTTAACCGAAGAGATAATGATTTCTACAATTCTACTTGTTTTTTCTTCCATTACACCACGCATAACCATAGTTCCGTATAAGAAAATAAACATATAAATTAAAAAACCTCCCGCCATGCTTAAGCCCATTGCAATTTCTGTAGAACCCAATTTTTCGCTTCCACTTTCTCCCAGTATAATAGTATTTAGGTTAATGTCTGCTCTAGTTTTTTCGATGATATCTCTGGTTAAACCTTCATTTTTGAGTTTTATAGATTCTATTACAGATTCTATATTTCGTGAAATTAAACGTCTATTGGCTAAACTTATCGGTTTGTGTGCAAATACATTTATAATGCTCTCTAGTTCACTTATAGTACTCTCGCTAGAGTTTGGAATGTGCACCAAAGCAAAGGCTTCGCTTTGCTGAAACAATGCTTTTACCTCTAGTATAGGCTCAGAAAAAAATGTAGTCTTTACCGCTTCTGATTTTTCGAATTGAGAAACAAAAAGTCCGCTTTCATCACAGATCCAAATAATGCGTTCTTCAGTATCTGAGTTGTCCATTAATATTGGAGTCATCATTAGTGCAGCCATTAAAATAGGGCCTAGAATGGTCATTACGATAAACGACTTTTTCCGAACTCTAGAAAGGTACTCACGCTTGATGATTAAGATTATTTTATTCATAATTAATTTCCTTGTACAGTTCGTATAAATATTTCGTTTACAGTAGGAATCTTTTCTTCAAATCCTTTAATATCTGACTTGTCTAGTAAAAAACGGATTAGTTCTGTAGCAGAACTGTCGTTTACTATTTGAATTTCTGCCTTATGTGAGTTCTTGTGAATTAATTTAAGATGCTCGGGCAAGCTGTTTAAGAATTCTAGTTCGGTAGAAGAGAAATCTACTGTGTAAATTTGTTGTTTGTATTTTTCTTTGATTTCGCTAATAGGGCCGTCTAATATTTTTTTAGATTTATCTATCAGGGCTATATGGTCGCAAAGTTCTTCAACCGATTCCATGCGATGCGTAGAGAAAATAATGGAAGTTCCATTTTCCTTTAATTTCAGTATTTCATCTTTAATGATGTTGGCATTTATAGGGTCGAAGCCAGAAAAAGGTTCGTCAAAAATTAAAAGTTTAGGCTGATGTAAAACAGTCGTGATAAACTGAATTTTTTGCGCCATTCCTTTAGATAATTCTTCTACTTTTTTATCCCACCATGGAGTGATGTCGAATTTATCGAACCAAGTATGTAAAGCTTTTCTAGCTTCTTTTTCCGAAAGGCCTTTTAGCTGTGCGAGGTAGAGGGCTTGTTCTCCAACCTTCATCTTTTTATATAAACCACGCTCTTCGGGTAAATAGCCAATTTGACCTATATGTCCGTGGTTTAATTTTTGACCATTAAAAAAAACTTGCCCCTCATCGGGCATCGTAATTTGATTAATCACTCTAATTAAACTTGTTTTGCCTGCTCCATTAGGTCCTAAAAGTCCAAATATTTGTCCTTCTTCCACCGATAAACTCACATCGTTTAAGGCTATATGGTTGCTGTAAGATTTACTTACCGATTGCACTTCAAGTACTTTCATCATTAAAAAGTTGAATTCTTATTGGGATTAAATATAACCTATTTAAAGGATTTTAGACCTTGCTTCATTTCTAATATTTATACTTTAATAGCGTGTTTTTTAAAACTTAAAACCTTTACTTTTGATGAGTTCATAAATAAAAGCGTTGCCCATGATTCAATATACATTTTCTTATTCCAAGCCACATCAACATTTTATAGATATAGAAATGCGTGTAGAAAAACACGATGCCTCAGAATTGATTTTGCAATTACCGGCTTGGAGGCCTGGACGATATGAATTAGGAAACTTTGCTAAAAATATTCAACAATTTTCGGTGAGTGATATTCAGGGAAATCCACTGAAATTTGAAAAAATCACAAAAGATACTTGGAAAGTTTCTACGCCCGATATATCGACCGTTGTTGTGTCGTATAATTATTATGCGAACGAATTAAATGCGGGATCCACCTACGTGGATGAAAATCAGTTGTACGTAAATCCTGTAAACTGTTGTCTTTTTATTCCTACCAGAATGGAGGAGGAATGCGTAGTTGATTTGGAGATCCCTAAGGAGTATCAAATTGCTTGTTCGTTGCCTCAAAATGGACATAAACTTAGGGCAGTAAACTTTAATGAATTAGTAGAAAGCCCTTGGGTAGCTTCCAATTCCTTGCAGCTTAAAACATACACTGTAGAATCGGTTAAATTCTATGTATGGTTTCAAGGTGATTGCACACCTGATTGGAATCGAATTCTTACAGATTTTGAAGCTTTTACGATTCAGCAAATTAAAGACTTTACAGCATTCCCAGTTTCAGAATACCACTTTATAAATCTCATGTTACCCTATAAGGCTTACCATGGAGTTGAGCACACTGCTAATACCGTTATTTCTTTAGGTCCGGGTAAAGATCTGATGACAGATAAGATGTATGATTCTTTGTTAGGGGTTTCCTCGCATGAGTTGTACCATACTTGGAATGTAAAACAAATTAGACCAGCGGCACTTTTACCTTACGATTATACCAAAGAGAATTATTCGAGAATGGGCTATTTGTATGAGGGTGTAACTACCTATATGGGCGATTTGTATTTAAAACGCTCTAATGTATTTTCCGATCAGGAATTTTATAAAACGCAAGAGGAAAACCTTCAAAAGCACTTTCACAATGGTGGTCGTTAC
>JBLFZF010000171.1:0-4797 GCA_047610145.1 Salibacteraceae bacterium
ATGGGAACATGTTAACGCTATGTTTACCAATAAAAACCAATATTTCTCTGCACCAGGGTATCCGTACCGTGAATCTTTAATTCGTTTTGGTTTTGTTTGGGACTTCTTTCTTTAACTAGGTTTTTTTTTACGATACCTCGTTATATTAAACCACGTTAACTTGTTGTATTGGTATGTTTATTTTTTGAATTGACCATTCTAATAAAAAATGAATACATAGATGAATAATCAATGAATTAACTCAAATTGAAAGGCTATAAGTTTTTTTAAAGACAGTGTTTATTCTATGTCCGCATGCCTTCTTCATGGTCATTTATGTTCCGGCTATCAATTTCAGGATCGCTTTGGTTGTTTAGTAACTGCATGTTTTCCCTTTTTGTAAGCAGGTACTGCTTACTGTAATTTTTGATATTTCTTAGATACGTTGTTGGCAATTATTTTTTGCCTATTTAAAAAGCAACCCCTAGCCCTATTCCGACACCAAGAACGCCTATTTTTGCCTTAAAGATAAAACCTCCGTCAGGTTTTTGATACCGGTATCCAACATCCAACAATGGCAAGCTAAATAAATCGTTCTCTGTTCCCAACTCTTCTCCCACGAAAAGACCAGCATTAAGTTCAAAATGCGAATTTTTCTTACCAGTCAACATGGTTAGTGCCCCTAATCCTCCAAAACCTGCATTACCCCAAACAAACCCTGAAAACCCATATCCTGTTCTACCGTAAAGAGTAATATTTTTTGTATGATATAGACGTCTTTCATAATTTATAAATGCATGAATTCCAGGAATTAAGCTAGTATCAAAATAGATATTATTTTTACTTAATTCATTTTGTTCAGTTGACTGTGCATTGGCTAAAAACCCGAACGTTGCCATTATGATCCCAAATAATAACTTTTTCATTTTATGAGTAGGTAGTGAATTATCAATGGCTATAGCACAATTTAAAAATATATTCGCACAGTCTTGTAGTGTTAAGTCCTTGATTACTGCTGGTCTTTTTTACAATTATTGACACCTGTTTTGTACACCATACCTTAAGTGTACCATCTAACAAAGTTAATACTATTTATTGCATTTTTCGAGAGTGATTTTTTTTAGATGTGAACGTGTATCGGAATGTGTGATATAAAATATTAGCAGTAGTTTCTAGTTTTTTAAAACTATCCTAAAACGAGCTTTACCCTCTTCGAGATGATCTATTGCTTCATTTATTTCTTCCATATTGAATTCCTCTACAGTAGGATAGATATTGTGCCTTACACAAAATTCAAGCATTGTTTTAGTTAGTGCAGGGCTTCCTAATGGACTTCCACTCACTGATTTTTCTCCACCAATTAAACTAAATGCGGGAATAGCCATTGGTTCTAATACTGCGCCAACGGTATGAAGTTTTCCTTTAGGAGCTAATGTTGTTAGGTAAGAATTCCAATCTAAACTTACATTGGTGGTATTCAAAATAAAATGCAAGCTTCCTGCAATAGATTCTAACTCTTTAGGATCTATTGAGTTTATCACCTTGCTTGCACCCATGGCAAGAATATCTTCTTTTTTATCTGGGTTTGAACTGAAAGCTACAACTTCACAACCCCAATGTTTTAAAAATTTAAGCGCCAGATGACCTAAACCACCAATTCCTATTACACCAACTGTATCCGTCGGTTTTACACCCGCTAAGATGATTGGATTAAAAACGGTAATTCCACCGCACAATAAAGGTCCAGCTTTACTCAAATCGATTGCTTTCGGAAGGGGAATTGCCCATGACCAATGTCCACGAACATAATCTGCAAACCCTCCATGCCTTCCTACAATTGTGGACTCGCCGTGAGCACATAAGTGGTGATCTCCTCCCATACATTCCTGACAACTCATGCAAGAGGCTGAAAACCATCCTAGACCTACTTTGTCTCCAATTTTTACATTTTTAACGGCTTCTCCTGCTGCTACTACTTCACCAACAATTTCATGACCGGGTACTATTGGATATTGCGTCATTCCCCAATCATTATTTATCATGCTTATATCAGAATGGCAAACACCGCAATACAAAACCTTGATATCTACCTGCTCTGTTCCTAAATTGCCTAATTCATAAGAGTAAGGTTCTAGTTTTCCGTTTGGCTCTGAAGCCGCGTAAGCATTTACTTTCATATTTTTTTTTAAAAATTACGACCAACAATTTTGTAAAGTATTTTGATGGTCGGTTTCTATCACAAAGCTAATTAAATTCCTTCAAATAGAATTCTAGCACCTACTTTTCTTATGATTTATATGGAAGCATTTTACTTTGTTAGCTATTGGCTTCTTCATTTTCGATCTGGATTATTTTTTGACAATTCTTTTTGTAACATTACCAACATCGGTTTGAATTTCTATAAAATAAACTCCTGCTTCTAGTTTTACCAAATTGATTTCTTTCATTTCATGATTTAACTTGTTTAAACTACTTATTTTTTTTCCGTCCATATTGTAAATAATCACTTATAAAATCTAGTTGTTTTCAGAAGAAATATTTAAAATATCATTTACTGGATTTGGATAAATAGCGATATTGCCTAAATTAATGTCAGGAGAGGAAGGAGGGTAATTCGTAAAAGTCGCTGATAATTCAAATAGATCATATACGTGGGGTTGTAATCTAACTCCATCATCAGAAGTTTCATAAACCTATGGACCTCTTATATCTGTAAAATATTCCTGATCAAAGTTGTTGTGATATGGAAATACACAGTCTTCAGTAGTGGCTTCAAAGTCATCTTAAAAGAAGGAATCAGTTACTAGATCGTATGTATAAGATCCAGTAACTGTATTACACGATCCTTGTCCGCTAAAATCTAAATTATCGGAAATAGTTAACGTTGCTAAAACAGGAGGTTCCATTACATCAAATGGAGGTCCAAATTGAATGTACATATCAGTTAAATACCACGTTTGAAATAAGTCTGGATTTGGTTCTTGCGCAGAGCTGTTAAAAGTTAAAAAGGCTAATATTGTTAGAAGTTGATATTCCATAATATTTGTTTTTTCAGCTTATGGCTAATGTTATTGTAAAAGGTTAGTTGCGTGGCTTAGCTTTTAAATTTAAAGGTACATGCCAAGTTGGAAATTCTAAAGGAATTTTCAAAATAGACGAGAACAAGCTATTACGAATAGCCATGGATTTGATTTCGTTACTTTTTAAAGGGTACATTAAAGTATAATTAATTGTTTAAAATTAATTTATTCTTTTGCCTATCATTTCACGTCCTCCTTGAAAAAGGGTCACACTATCTATGTTACCAGCATTATTTTTATTAAAGACCAATTGTGCATTAACTACTTTTAAATAAAATTCATTTTCAGATTTAGGAAATATATCAACTATCGATTGCCCTGTAGCTTGTGTTTTTAACTGATTTCCTTCTCTGGTAATCTCTAGAATAAATCCAGGAGCGAGTTCGTATTTGCCAATGTAGCTTTCTAAAACAGCATTGGATATTTCCACCTCTTTTACCAAATCACTTACATCATCTCCAAGTTTCTTTAAAGCACCAATACCGCCTTGGTTATTGGGGTTTAACTCAACCGATTTTCTATAATTCTTTATAGCTAGGCCCTTTTCACCTAATTTCATAAAAATTTCTCCCAAACTGTCATAGGTATTTGACGAAGTTGGGAAGGCATCTACATTAAGCTGAAATACTCTGCTGGCTGCTTCAAACTTATCAGAAGCCATAAGTTGATAACCAATAGCATTCATTTCTTTTTCACTTAAGTTATAACCTTCAGCATCTTTAATGCTATTATAATGTGCTATTCCAGCATCAATACCGTTACTTTCAATAACGGCCCATATGGCATCTGCTATTGATTTTTTAGGCACATCATAGGTTGTACCATGCATGATTCCGCGAATAGCTCTAGTCATTTCGTTAAGAGGTGCTCCGCCAGTGTTGTTAAGTATAACAATCATAGACTTATTTGAAGTTGTTCTAGAAATAATCGTATTAAACCCGTTAATACCACCGCCATGTCCTATGACATAAATACTATCAGTAGAGCTTCCTATTTTTTCATATCCAACACTCCAGCCATAAGCATATTGTGTAGAACCAAACGCAGGTATGTAAGGTTCAAAATACATGGTCATATATTTTTTTGGTAATAGGGTAGTGTTGTATAAAGCTTGATCCCAGAGGTGTAAGTCTTCAACTGTAGCGTACATAGAACCTGCAGCATAAGGAATAGTCATATCTAAATATGCAGAGTTCTTATAGTCTTTACCTTGTTTTTCATATCCAGTAGCTCTATTTTTTAAAATATCACCGTGATTATCATATCCAGTATTGTTCATCTTTAATGGGATAAAAATTTTCTCGTGAAGTAATTTCTCATAGCTTTTACCAGATAATTTTTCAGCAATAACTCCAAGAAGAAAGTATCCTGAATTACTATAGCTGAATTTTTCACCAGGAGTAAAGTCCAATACCTTTTCATCAAACTTTTTTACAAAGGCTTCTGGAGTATAAGGACTTCGGCTTTCGTCTTCCATAAATTTAGGGAATGATGTGTAATTTGGTATTCCCGAAGTATGGGTTAGTAAATGATGGCTGGTTATTATATTGCCGCTAGCTTTTGGATAATCTGGCAGATAGGTTGAAATAGGTTCTTGTAAATCTAATTTTCCTTCCGCTACTAATTGTAATATTAGCATTGCTGTAAATTGTTTGGTGATAGATCCTAAACGATGTTTTGTATTGGGTTGATTTGGAATATTCCATTCCATATTTGCCATACCAAATCCTTTCTTATA
>JBLFZF010000172.1:0-4771 GCA_047610145.1 Salibacteraceae bacterium
GAAGAGCTGAGGCAAAAATACTTTGATATTATAATGACTCGTTTAGAAAATTTAACAGACCAAAAAATAAAAGAAAGTATTATTTTTAATACTTCCTATTGTGTGAATGACTTTAAAGATGATTATAACTCGTTTAAAGGGAACGCTTATGGAATGGCCAATACGCTGTTTCAAACTGCTTTTTTAAGGCCTAAATTAAAAAGTAAAAGAGTAGATAATTTATTTTTTACGGGCCAATTAACGGTACCCGGTCCTGGTGTCCCACCAGCTTTAATATCGGGTAAATTAGTCACGGATTTGATTATAAAAAATTAATAGTAATGAAGCACTTATTCGATTCCCTATCTGAAAGTTGTAGCCAAGAGGTTACCAAACAGTATAGTACTTCTTTTTCTTTAGCGGTTAAAATGCTATCGCCAACGATACAGGGACCAGTGCATGGTGTTTATGGATTTGTAAGATTAGCGGATGAGATTGTGGACTCGTTTCACGATTACGATAAAGAGCAGCTATTTGCGAAATTGGAGGTGGACTTGGCGCTAGCCTTGAAAAACGGAATAAGTTTAAATCCTATTTTAAACGCATTTCAAAATGTGGTTAGGAAATACAACATAGATCAAGATTTGATTGATTCTTTTATGGCGAGTATGAAAGCTGACTTGCACAAAAGCACTTATGATACAGTGGCGGAATATGAAACTTATATCTATGGTTCAGCAGATGTAGTAGGTCTGATGTGTTTGAAGATATTTGTAAATGGAGATCAAGTTCAATATGATGAACTGAAATATTCGGCTATGAAGTTGGGTAGTGCATTTCAAAAGGTGAACTTTTTGAGAGATTTGAAAGATGATATGGAACTGTTAGACCGAACCTATTTCCCTCAATTATCTAATGCTAGTTTCAATGATTCTACCAAAGATTTAATTATAAAAGAAATTGAGGCAGATTTTAAAGAAGCCTATGTAGGTATAAAAGCGTTGCCTATCGAAGCTAGATTTGGTGTGTATACAGCCTATGTGTATTACAAAAAATTGCTGAATAATATTACCAAAGCAAACGTAGAAGAGGTAGCAAATAATAGAATGCGAGTAAGCAACCCAGTGAAATTGATGCTGTTAGCAAAGTCGTTTATTAGTTATAAGTTAGATTTAATATGAAATTATTTGGAACGATAGTTTTATGGATGTTGACCAGTTTTTTTTCTGATGTGAAAGCGCAAGAAAATATTTCATTTTTTAGAAGTCATTTTGAGAAAGCCTCATCTGAAGCTGATTTTCAACAATTATTGGATACAGAGATATCCGATTCTTCCGCGTTTAATGTGAATGTCATTAAATCATACAAGTCAGTATGTCATTCGGCTATGGCGCAATTCGTTTTTAGTCCATACACAAAATATAAAATGTTTCATGAAGGAAAAAAACAATTAGAGATAGCCATTTTGACGCAAGCCTCCGTAGAAAATATTTTTCTGAGGTTGATTGTGCAGCTGAATACGCCTTCATTTTTGGGTTATTCCAGTGATATTGAAAGCGATTTGAAATTTTTACAAACCAATTTAGAGCGGGCTCCAGTGCCACTAGCTACCAAAAGATTCATTGTAAAAACAATTATTGAAACAGATAACCATAATTACGCTTTAGAATCACTTTCTTTGCTAAATATTAAAGAAATTATATAATATGAATACGATTATTTTGATAGCTATTACACTAGTTATTTTCTTGATGATGGAAGGAGTTGCTTGGTGGATGCACAAATATATTATGCATGGTCTTTTTTGGAATTTACATGAAGATCATCATACCAAATCCCACAACCATTCTGTTTTTGAGTTGAATGACTCGTTTTTTCTTTTCTTTTCTGTAATAGCTATTTTGGCATTTGGTTCGTGGTCTCTTTATGGCTGGACTTTATCTTTGGGTATCGGATTTGGAGTGTCTCTATATGGTGCTGTTTATTTCTTTATTCATGATTTATTTATTCACCAAAGAATTAAAGTGTTAACTCATACTAAAAATCCGTATTTGTTAGCTCTCAGGCGTGCGCATAAAATTCACCATAAACACCGGGGTAAAAACGAAGGGGAGTGTTTTGGAATGCTTTGGGTTCCTATGAAGTATTATAAGCAATATGCTAAAAAATAGATGCTTAATAGGGGGGGCTATAAAATAAAACCTAATAAGCCCACAAGCACGAGTTGAATAACAAAGATTAATAATCCAAACTTTAAGGCAGATTTTCCGTTAGTGATCAAGGTGCTGAATTGGATCCCTAGGCCAATTGCGGCCATAGAAATAGTGAGTAGTAATTTACCAATACTCCTAAAAGCATCCAATATTTCGATGGGTAAGCTAAAGATAGAAACGGTTGCGGTAGCGGCAATAAATCCGACAATGTAGTAAGGCAATTTCAAATTTTCTTTAATACTTGCGGTTTTATTAATTAGAAAATTGAAAAAGATTAATGATGGAGCTAACAAAGCTACTCGGCCTAGTTTTATGGTTAATGCTAAATCACCAATAGTTTCATTCATAGCATATCCGGCACCTGCTACATTTGAAACGCCATGTAGAGTTCCTCCAATAAATAGACCGATCCAATCAATATTTATGGAGTCGCTTAAAAACACGGGTATAGAGATCATACCCAATAATCCAAATAAGTTAATGACCGCGATTGAAATTCCAATGTCACTCCTAGTAGCACTAATTTTTGGAGCTAAAGCAGCAATAGCGCTGCTCCCGCAAATGGCGGTTCCAAAACCAATTAAGTACCCAGAAGTAGACTCCGTTTTATTGTTTCTTAACCAGTAAAAAGAAAATAGTAATACCATGATTATGGTAATAATTAGTGTCCAAAAGGCAGGCCATCCTACGTTGGCAATATCCTGAAAGCTAACGCCAAATCCTAGAAATATAATTGCCCATTCTAAAATTTGTTTTCCGGAAAATTGGATTCCATTCTCCATTATTTTGGGAAGCTGAAATATATTAGCAACCAATATCCCCAATACTAAGGCCAACACAATAGAGTTGACCACAGGGATGAAAGGGGCTATTGCATAAGCAATAGTTCCAAGGACTAAACTAAAAGCGATTCCAAAAAAAATGGTTTTCATTCGATTTATAATTAATGCAATGATACCTATTGATGACGTTTTAATTGGTACCCATTGTTACGCAAATTTATTGGAGATGAATTTTATCTTTGAGAGAAAAATAAATATGAATTTGATTGTGAAAATTTTAATCTCTGCACTTGCAGTTATGGTAGCGCAGTACATTTTGCCGGGTGTTTATGTGGCGACTTTTTTTACTGGAATTATGGTAGCTATACTTTTGGGTTTGTTTAACGCTACCATTAAACCAATATTGGTCATACTAACATTACCCATAACCGTAGTAACTCTCGGTTTTTTTCTGCTGGTAATTAATGTTTTTATTATTGAATTAGCCGCATGGTTTATAGATGGGTTTAGAGTCGATGGGTTCTGGTGGGCTGTAATTTTCAGTTTTGTATTAGCTATAATCACCTCTGTTTTTAATGGTTTTGACAAGAAAGAGGGTGTGAAATAAAAAAGAGAGTCATTAAAATAACTCCCTTTATTTCACAAAATAATTAGCGCTTAACTAGCCCATAAAGTTTTGTTTTACCTGCTTCTTGATATTCTATGAAGTATAAACCTCTAGTCAATAATGAGACATCCACTGTTATTACTTTTTGAAAATCTGTAAGAACGGTGAGTATTTCTCTGCCCATATGATTGAGGATTTTAAACTGATCTATTTGTGGTATTTCGGTTACAGTAACTAAATCTATTATTGGGTTTGGATACGCACTTAATCCGGGTTCAAGTATACTCTCTTCAAATTTTGTAGAAGGTAAATCAGCATCAATTACCGCGTTTATTTCTTGTTCCTCTAGAAAGAGATCTATGGTTGGTCCGGCCCAGTTTATTGGCGGTCCATGCCACCCACAGCTGAAGCCTCTATAATTGCTGTACCTTTCTAATAGCACATCTACATGCCAAACTTCTGCTTGTTTCAAGTTTAGTTGAACCACAATAAGGCCTACTGAACCAAAGCTACTAAATAGAAATTTACAGGAGTCAGCTGGAATAGAGTCTATTTTGAAATGGCCATCAAAATCGGTTTGGCCTACTCGTACAATTAGACCGTCTTTTTTAATTAGAATATTTGCAAACGGTATGGGCTCCCTTGTTTCTTTATCCATTATGGATCCTTTTAATACAACCAACGTATCCTTTTCCCAATTATGCTTTTCATAGTTTACGCACCAACATCTTTCGCCACAATGTATGTCTACGGGGTCCTCTTTAATCGGAGTCATATAGATGTCTAAAGAGCTTTTAGGTTTAAAGGACTCAATGATTAACCCCGCATGAATTTGGGTATGAAACCCGCCTAATTTAACAACCACATCGTACGTGTCTACTCGAGATATGATTATGTTAAAAAGGCCTAACTCATTAGACTCATACTGAGTAATTAAGGAGTCGTCTAACCAAACTTCAATATCGGCATTTTTTAATGGGTCTAGCGTGCCTTCTTGTAAAACCATTCCTGGAAGAATTACATGCCGTTTAAAATCGGATGCACTCGTGTGTATATGAAATAGCAAAGTAATTAATAGTGTTAATTTTCTCATGATTAAATATTTATCAGTTAATAATAATTTGGTTACAACGCTTTTATATTAACACGAAAAAAATATAATGTAGGTTTGGTTTATTTTTAAGAAATTA
>JBLFZF010000173.1:0-4696 GCA_047610145.1 Salibacteraceae bacterium
ATTCAAGTTTCCTTGACCTAAGGCAATATCACCTTTCATGACCATTAACAAGCCCAAAGTAGTTAGTCTGTGTTTATACTCTTTCTTTTTAAGTTTTGTCTTTTCTTCCTTATTGGTTTTCGGGTTTAATACAACTTGTACTCTTTTGGTAAGGTTTTTTTGATGTTCGATAGTGGGTGAAATAAAGATTTGAGCAGCATTATAACTCATGGTTTCTATAAATAACTTCATCTTAGCGACTCTAATTCTTTGAGCCCAGTAGTTTTGGGGGTCGCTATCTGTATTTACATAGGTAACAGCTGCTTCAAAATGGAGGCGTGCTTGTTCAAAGTTTTGAAAACTAAATGCGGCTGTGGCCATACAATAGTTACCCACTAACATAAAGGAATCAGAATTAGGAATAGTTAACGAATCCCATTGACCCATTAACTCGACTAATAAACTGTCGTTATTGAGTCGAATACCCATGGCAGATTCATACTTATAATACAGTGCTTGGGTAGGAAGTAGGAACTCTTGGAATTCGCCTTTCTTCTCCATTCTTTTTAATAAATGACTAGCGCTAGCGGATGCCTGATAATACCTCCCATAACGGAAGTTAGATTCTAATTTCTCAAATTCCTGATACCATTGATCGCTCTTCTGAGCAAACGCAAGTAGGGGAAGAAAGAATACTATGGCTATAATTTTTTTCATGGTCATAAAGTCTAAAATCACCTATTGATAATCGCGGTTCATTGTTAGGTTCAAGCCTACTCGCAAACTTGGATTGAAGCTGCTGTTATATAAGAAAGGATCGAAAATGTTATCTGTTAAAGCATGTATTTGAAGAGGTCCAAGGTTTAGTGCAAATCCAATACCTAAATTATTGGCTTCTTCTTGGCTATCAACAATGGCATATGATATCATGTAATTTAGGCATCGTTTGACTCTCCCCTGAATTCCAATTCTGATTTTTGGTTCAAATTCATTTTTTGAAAAGACTCCTTGGGTGATCAGTGTTGCTTCAATTTTTGGAGTAAGGTAATAAGAATAAGAGGCAAGTACTCTGGTAGGTGTAATTGTTTCATAAGCCATTTCTGTTTGAGATGGATCAATATTAGCTACAATAGAATCATAAATACCAGCAAATGCATTGCTGCCATTAGGGTTGATAATATCCGTCCATTTAACGGTGTTAAAGTCTACGCGTACATCTTCAGCAACGTAATTTAAAACGTTATCGTTCCATGATATGGTTCCCAGTAAATCAATCACACTTGCGGCAACTTTCATTTTTTTATTAATTCGGTATTCAAATCCAAGGTCTAACGCATATCCGTAATTAGAGTATCCTGGAAAAATGGAGAATGGGTCCTGTGCAAAATCTTGATTGTAATAGGTTAATCCAGATGTTTGCATATTAATGTCAATTAATCCCGAGATATCTGTAATAGAACTGGGGTTGTCAACGATGATTCCAGAGGAATTAGTTCTGATATTGGAAATTCCAGATAATAGCTTACCTCTTAATCCAACGCTTAACTTTTTATTGATACTTCTAGACCAACCAAAAGAGTACTCTCTAATATGAGAGTATTGTAGCTTGCTATTCTGTATAGAAAACCCGTTGTCTATTCCCTGTTCTTCATAAACCTCAGAAACAAATACAGCCATTTCTCTAGGGAAAACAAATTCACCCGATAATCGATCATTAATGGCCATAAAAAAGTAATTTTTGTTAACAGAAAAACCAATATGAATGGCTTCCACTGTGGTGGCAGCATAAATGGAGTTTTCATCATCTAGCCCATTAACAAACTTGTCCACATCCAGTCTTAAGGTGCCATTATCATCTACGTTAGCCACATCTTTGGTGTTAAAATTAGATTTTCCGGCCTGCGCGTAACTAGAGCCCAAAGTAGGTATAGAAACATTGACTCGGCCTAGTGGGGTGAATGCAGGGTTGGCATACACCGCCTGTGGAATATGTTTCATATTGTATAAACTCATAATGTTTTGAGCTGATACAGTACCGACCAGACCCAACATTAACGCAAGTGCAATTTTTTTCATTTGATTGGGCGTTTGTTAGAATGGAAAATTAACAAATATTAAGGAGATACGGACTATACTTATGGAGGGGGGAAGGAATAGACATTTCTTGACTAAGACTATTCTAGTGTATAATTAAAAAGTATGCCATCTGTATCAATTGTCAGTAAGTTTAATCTCCCATCGTTATTAATGTCTGTAATAGTAAATGGAGAAGCGCCTTTTAATGGAAACGGGGATATAAGCTCCCCTTTTTGGTCGGCTAAGTAAATTTTATTCTTACTCGAGGATACAAACCCGAGTAACTTTCTACCAGCGAATTGATATACATAGGGAGGAAAACTAACTTTTTGACGTAAGCTGTATCTGGATATTTGCTGGTTATCTATGGTGTAAGAGGTTATTTTGTTGTTGCCTACAGTAATTATTTCCGATTGTGGATTGTCATCAATGTTACTATAATTTATATACGCAACAGAGTCAGTTGAGATAGAGAATAGGTTCTCCTTTTCATCTGAAAGACTAATCCTAACGATGTCCTGTTTTTTAGTCATAGTCAAAATGTAAGTAGAGGCTAAGTTGTTCCCTTTTTCTAAGATATATCCAAACTTTGGAGAAAAGTTTAACTTAGACTTTAGTTTGATCCTCGTTTCGCCCCTTCTGTTTAGCGCTTTTATAGTACCATCTTCAAAAATAGTAATTAAATAGTCCTTTTTGTTTACCTTAACAAATGCTAATTTTTGGGTAACTCGAGTAGTAGATTTCTCGTACTTCCACCCTTTAGTTGGAAGTCCTGTGGAACTGTAGTTCAAAACGTCTCCTCCAACAGATGGTATTAGGAATCGAATATTGTTAGTGTTGTCGTAGTCCGCAATCAACATAGGAGCACTTGCTGCCTCAGGCAATGAAATGGGGTAGTTGGTAACGTAATTTCCATTTCTGTCCAATACATATATGTAGTGCAGCGTGCTAAATGCAATTTGTAACTTACCGTTGTTATAAATGTCCACTTGGGTAACTTCAGATTGAATTGACTCTTCAATGTTCTTGTGCCACAAAATATTTCCTTTACTATCAATGAGGTAAATCACGTTTGCCGTATCCTGAATAAAAATCTCTTTCGCATTCGTATAATGATTTTTTAGAATTACGGGCTTAAAGCTAGAGGGATTGGAAATAGGTGTTTCCCATATAGTATTCGGCATTTTTTTGTTGATCGGGTTATACTTTATAAAATTATTTACATAATATAACTCATCTGATTCATGGCTTACTTGAATAGCAATTCCCTGAAATTTTTGAAAGAACTCTAAATTTTCGTTGATCTCGTTTTTTAACTCTGATGATGCTAGGTGAGAATATATATTAATAGATTTCGAAATATTAGAATACAGGAAGAGATTAGAAGTGCCTGAAATTCTATTGGTAAAGTTTTTAAATGATTCGTCAGTACTCATTGTTTTACCATTCTCGTATCTATCAATGCACCATTGGAGCGTTGCAGGCGAATTTGAAAATACGATAAAGTCTTCTATTTGGGTAAAGTAATTTTCATTTACGACACTAAACGAGTTTCCTAAACAACTATTTAGAAAATTAGGAATGTTTAATTTTTGAATTTCATAATTCTTATAAGAAATGGTGCGGAAATCAAGTAACTCTTTATTATCAATATGAAGTGCCATCTCCTTTAAATGACTCATCATAGTCATGGCATCCGAAGAATTAACCCATACCAATGCTTCACTTTTCACATTCACTCTTTCAGGCTCTATTATTGAAATAGCAACCTCATTTTCTATCCAATTTAAAAAGTCATTTTCAATGGATATGTCATATACAGAATCCCATTGTATGATAGGTTGATTAAAATCACTACCTAACATCTCCGAATTACGTTTAACCATTCTTTCTCGAAGTGATCTGAAATTGCTAAATCCATAATGAAGTACAAATGCGGTTTGATTGGGTAAGTAGTTAAAAATTGTTGGTTTCATTGGTTCTTGGTTTTTGAAAATAGATATCCAATGGTTTAAACTATCGTTCGCTATCGCAAATCCACCCATCGAGATTTCATCGGGCTTGATGTCTAAATCTAACTCTATCCATGAGGAGGTTTCTGGAAATAGATGTATGTCTAACTGAGTTCTTTCACTCATAAACTTCTCCATGCTTTTTGTGAGTTCTGTTGCTTTTACAAAAAGTCTACTCTTCACATTCTTTGAAGATGTTTTCCTTACAGTGGTAAAACTATTATTAGCTAGTATACTTGAACTACCGGTTTCGGCAAGTGAATGAACCACTTTTAGTGAGTTTCCAATTGAAACAACTCCGTTATTAAGTATACCAAAGTAGGAATCTTTTCCATTGGTTAAAGTGAACTCATTTTTGTTCTCTGAGATGACCTTCTTTAAATGTAGCGAATTAGAAATGAAATCTATATATGTCATCAATTCTACCTCGCTAAACTTTCGCCACTGTATTAAGTAGGATAACGCGTCATCTTCTGACTTCAATAAAGAAAACACAAGAGCCGGAAAAGGGACCGCTTGAAAAAGAGTGTTTTCATTAAAACTAGAATCAATAGAGTTAAACAAATGCTCTACTTTTTTTGGTTGATTAAACTGACTAACTTCATCCCAAATAACACTATTGGACTCTA
>JBLFZF010000174.1:0-4665 GCA_047610145.1 Salibacteraceae bacterium
TTGATTCAAAACGCTGCCTCAATTCGAAAACCGCCAATTGCAATAATTGAGCGTCACTTTCATCTAATTTCTTTTTAATTTCGAGTGTATGTGATCTGATAATAGCTCCATAAGAAATCTGAAGATAGTTCACGTAACCGTAGCTTTCATCCGAAATTACCGAAAAGACATCTACATTATTTATCTTCGGGTTTACCACGGTTGATTTCGCTTGGTAGTTTTGCAAAATTTCAATTTTATCTTTGACAGCCTGCGCATCTTCAAATTTCAACTCCGATGATAAGGTTGACATTTGCGACTTGAACTTGTGAAGTGATTCTTTAAAATTTCCTTTTAGAATATTGCGAATAGCCTCAACAGTCTCATTGTATTCTCGTTCTGAATAAAAATTTTCACAAGGTCCAAGACAATTGCCAAGATGATATTCAAGACATACTTTATATTTTTCCGCTTTAATTTTTTCTTCGGAAAGATCATAATTACAATTTCGTAACGGATAAAGACCTTTAATTAGATCGAGTAGCGTATGCACAGTTCGCATACTTGTATATGGGCCAAAATATTCCGAGCCATCTTTAATCATTCTCCGCGTAGAAAAAACTCGGGGAAATCGCTCGTTTTTTATACATATCCAAGGATAAGTCTTGTCATCTTTCAGCATCACATTGTAACGTGGCTGATATTTTTTTATAAGATTATTTTCCAGTAAAAGAGCGTCGGTTTCAGTAGCAACAACAATATGCCTGATAATAGCAATTTTTTTTACCAGCAATCGTGTACGGGCATTGTCGTGCTCCTTATTAAAATAAGAAGCTACTCTTTTTTTTAAATTTATCGCCTTCCCTACGTAGAGTAATTTTTCTTCCTTATCGTAATATTGATAGACTCCAGGAGAATTTGGCAATGTAGATATTTGAAGTATTACTGATGCGTTTGGCATAGACCAAAGATAATTAATAGATCCTACATTATACTAATAACTTAATTGGGAAATAGCCTGTTTTATTATTTCAATCAATGATTATTAAGAACCAATTTTACTAAATTGCACTCGAAATCTATCTGAAATGAATATTGCGATTTTATCAAGAGATGAGTTTCTTTATTCAACTCAAAGTTTAGTCAAAGCTGGGGAGGCCAGAAATCATGAAATGGAAGTTCTTGATCCTTCTTTGTTTACTTTATCTATTGAAAATAATTCCCCCACACTATCTTATGGGGACGAAATAGTTGATGATATCCACGCCGTTATACCGAGAATTGGGGCGTCAAACACCTATATGGGCTCCTCTTTAGTTAGGCATTTTGAAGCGATGAAGATTTTCACAACAGTTACTGCTGAAGCTATCCTCCAATCTCGAAATAAATGGACAAGTTTTCAAATACTAGCAATGAAAAACATTCCAGTTCCCAGAACTATACTTGGTAATGTCTATGATGCTAAAGCTACATTAAAAACGTTCCATAATAATCCCGTAATAATAAAGGTGTTACAAGGAACCCATGGAGCCGGAGTTATTTTAGCAGAAACATATCGGTCTGCTGTTTCAACCATTGAAACATTAAATGCTTCTAAGGTAAGATTTGTAATTCAAGAGTACATTGCTGAATCGAAAGGAGCAGATATCAGGGCGATTGTAGTAGATGGGGCTGTTGTGGCAGCAATCAAAAGACAAGGTAAAAAAGGTGAATTCCGATCTAATTTGCACCTTGGTGGTTCTTCAGAAGTGATTCATCTAAGCAATGAAGAATCCCGAATTGCCATAGGTGCGGCAAAAGCGCTAAATTTGGGCGTTTGTGGTGTTGATATTTTACAATCGGATCGCGGACCTTTAATTCTAGAAGTAAATTCAACTCCAGGTTTAGAAGGTGCTGAAAATTCTTCGGGTATTGATATTTCCAAGAGTATTATTAACTACATTGAGCGTAACCGAAATTAAGGTTCAAAGAATATCATTCAAACTGGTTTCCCTTTTTTTGAACATTATAATCTATAAATAACCCTAATTTGAAAAGAAACATAGGTAGGATTGACAAAGCAGATTTTCCGCTACTAAATTTATTTGATGTAGAAGTAAAAATAGATACTGGAGCTTATACGTCTTCAATTCATTGTGAGAATTTAAAAGTTGAAGATAATTACCTGAAATGTAATTTTTTAGATGAAGAACATCCCAATTATCACGAGAAGGAAATTATTTTTGATAATTACGACGTGAAAGTTGTGAAGAGCAGTAATGGACAAACGCAAGCTCGCTATAGAATTTTAACCGAAATATCATTATTTGGTCATACATATCCTATTTTCCTCACTTTGAGTGATCGTCTAGAAATGCGTTATCCCGTATTACTTGGGAGAAAATTTTTAATTAAGAAATTTAATGTAGACATAAACAAAACAAACCTATCATTTAGGTTAAAAACAAAATCATGAACATAAAAATACTATCTGCGAATCCAAACTTATACTCAACAAAAAGAATATTAGAAGCTGGACTTAAGCGCAAGCATAAAGTTGAAATAATAGATCATACGAAATGTGATATTGTTATAGAAAAAAAGAATCCTGTCATCTTCTACAGAGGGAAAAAATTAGAGCATCCGGATGCTGTAATACCTCGAATTGGCGCGTCTGTTACTTTTTATGGCACAGCAGTGGTGCGACAGTTTGAAATGATGCATTCCTTTACTACTACAGAGTCTCAGGCTCTAGTAAGATCCCGAGACAAATTAAGAAGCTTGCAAATACTCTCGCGCGCGGGTTTGGGTTTACCCAAGACGATTTTCACTAACTATTCCCGAAATGTTGCAGAAATAATAAATCAGGCAGGAGGTGCGCCCGTTGTAATTAAATTGTTAGAAGGTACTCAAGGTATTGGTGTAATCCTTGCCGAAACCAACAAAGCCGCCGAATCTGTAATTGAAGCCTTCAACAATCTTCAGGCACGCGTTATTGTTCAGGAATTTATTAAAGAAGCCAAAGGAGCGGATATAAGAGCATTTATTGTTGATGGTCAAGTGGTTGGAGCCATGAAACGACAGGGTAAAGAAGGGGAATTCAGAAGTAATTTACATCGCGGAGGAAGTGCATCTGTCATTACATTAACCGACGAAGAAGAAATTGCGGCATTAAAAGCAAGCAAGGCAATGGGGCTCGGTATTGCGGGAGTTGACATGCTCCAATCTTCTCGCGGTCCGTTGATTCTGGAAGTGAACTCTTCGCCAGGCCTGGAGGGTATTGAAACAGCTACAGGAATAGATATTGCGACTATTATCATAAAATACATCGAACGCAACGTATAGCTATGAAAAAAAAAAAGGACTATTTAATAATATTGGGCAATAAAATTGGGCTAGGAGAAAGAAAGGTGATAAATTTTAACATAGCTAAATTATACACCGCAACCGATGTAGAAATTCCTATAATTATTAAACGTTCTAAAATTCCTGGGCCAAAAGTTTTACTGACTGCTGGAATCCATGGTGATGAAATTAATGGTGTTGAAGTGGTTCGTCAAGTCATCGCCAGGAAAATTAACCCCCCAAAAAAAGGCACTATCATTTGCATCCCGATTTTAAATATTTTTGGGTTTTTGAACGCAAGCAGAGCCTTCCTATACAGAAGGGATTTGAATAGCGTTTTTCCCGGAACAAAAACGGGTTCGCTCGCAAGTAGAGTTGCTTCCCATTTTACAAAAGAAATACTACCACATATAGATTACTGTCTTGATTTTCATACAGTAGGCGCTAGTAGATTTAACGCATCACAGATTCGCATTGAACCTAGTGATGAAAGACTAGAGCATCTGGCAAAAATCTTCAACCCTCCATTTATTGTGATGTCTCCAAACATTGATAAATCGTTCCGAAGCACGTGTAAAAAAATGGGTAACCCAATTCTACTTTTTGAAGGTGGAAAATCCTTGTCAAGTAATAAACATATTGTGAAAAATGGCGTTGACGGGGTAATGAGAATTTTAAAGGAATTAGAAATGCTAAGTGAAAAGCTGAGCGTTGTAAGAACAGTTTATCGGTCTATAATTATTGAAAAAAGCAAATGGATAAGAGCGAACAGAAGTGGGCTTTTACACATTAAAGTTGACTGAGGCAAACATGTTGAAAAGGGAGAGTTTCTCGCTACAATAACAGACCCATACAGTACTATGCGATATATTGTTAGAGCCGCAAATGAAGGATATATTATTAATGTAAATCATTCTCCCATTGTCCATCAAGGGGATGCAATATTTCATATATCCACAGACTATACTTCAAATTCCAATTAATCTTAATCAATAGTTTCAATGACAAAATCTGAGTTTAGAACTAAATATAAATCACTTAGAAGCCAGCTTTCACTAAATGACGTTGAGGAATTAAGTCTGAAAATTGCTAATAAAGCTCTAGAATTACCAATTTGGAACGCTACCTATTACCATATATTTTTACCTATTGTAGAAAGGAATGAAGTAAACACCGAATTTCTATTACATATTTTACAAGGCAAAGACAAAAGTGTAATAGTCCCAAAAGTCAATTTTAAAACTGATGAATTGTCTCACATTCTACTTCAAGAAAACACGTCTCTGTCAATTACTGATTATGGGATCCCCGAACCTGAATCTGGAATTGAAATTTCTGCTGAACAGATAGATGTGGTTTTTG
>JBLFZF010000175.1:0-4658 GCA_047610145.1 Salibacteraceae bacterium
TGGTATGAAGTGCAAATATGGATAATTTTAAGCAAATAGATGTTGAAAACTTGTTGAATAAGATAGATAAATTTTATATATCTTTCTATGTCAGTAGGTTATTAAAGGGTGTGCTTACTTCTTTTGGGGTAGTATTAGGTGTTTTTTTACTTTTTAATTTTGTGTTTTACTACGTTGCTGTAGGTGATATTGGGAGGTTTATTTTGTTTTATTCTCTGATCTTGATATTTTTAAGTAGTTTATATTTTTGGATTATTATTCCTATAGCAAAGTTACTTCGGTTTTCTAAAGGTTTGAGTCCGGAAGAAGCAAGTAGGTATATAGGATCTTATTACAAGGAAATTGGAGATTCTTTATTGAATGTGGTACAGGTTAATAAATTGGGTGATTCTAATGTATTAGCGAAAGCTGCGGTAATTCAGCAATCTAATAAATATAAAGAGTATAAGTTTGAAAAAGCGGTTCCTGCATTGAAGGAGGATAAAAAAATATTTTTAATATTAATACCCATTAGCTTTTTTATTCTTTTGTTTTTCTCAAATTCAAAGGTGCTGACCGAAGGTTCAAATAGAATTTATAATTATGAAGTAGACTTCTCTAAAATTGCGCCTTTTGATTTTATAGTTGAAAACGAAGTGATCACCATTTTTGAAGGAAGTAATGTTCATTTAAATGTAAATCTTAAGGGTGATAATATTCCGAATAATTTGAATTTGAATTTAGAGGGTATTGAATATGGTATTGTTGGAGAGAATGGTTTTTTTGCTTTTGAATTGAAAAATGTAACAGTTAGTTCTGTTTATTTCTATAGTTCAGGGCAGTTTGCAAGTAAACAATACGAAATAATAGTGGTTAAAAGACCGCGAGTAATGAAAATGGTGGCATCCGTCAAAAGTTTAAATTATTATGGTTTAGATTTAGAAACCTTTGAAAACCCTACTATTTTAAATGTGATGGAGGGTTCGTCTATATCTTGGTTTTTGGATGTGGATAACGTAGAAGAGATTAATTTTTATTGGAATGGTGTGAATATATCTACTGGCAAAGCTCAACAAAAAAACGGAGTGATGACTATTGCGGATTTTTCTGGACAGTTTGAAGTGTATGGTCAAGACTTTTTCGGAGAAACCAGTTTATTATTTCAATCGGATGTTTTTGTTCAGAAAGATCAATTCCCGGATATTAAAGTAAAAGAGACTGTAGTAGATAGCATACATACCTATTCAGGTATTGTGGTGGACGACTTTGGGTTTAAAGAATTAAGGGTTTTTATTAGCGTAGGTGATAGTTCTTTTTCTGAAAACATCAGTATTAATGATAAACAATTAAATAATTCATTTTCTTATAGGATGGATATGTCCATTCTGAAGGAAGATGCTATGGTTTGGTTTACGGTACGTGATAATGACAGTATAAATGGATTTAAGAGTAAAAGTTCTATAAAGTTTGATATCAATGTAATGTCCAAGTTAGAAAGGATTGAAAAATTAAAAAGTGATGGTAAGGCTATCAAGGAAAAGTTAAATAATATTTTAAAGGATAACGAGCAGTTATCAGAAGAATTTGAGAATATTAAAAAAGTTATTCTTAATAAAAAGGAATTGAGCTGGGCGGAGACAAAAAGGATGAGAAGTGCGATTCAAAAGCAAAAGGATGTTAATGCGGATTTGCAGAAATTACAAAAAGATGTGAAGAAATTTAATTCGGATCAAAACTTAAAGAAAGAGCCTAGTTCTCAAATGATAGAAAAGCAGAAACAGCTGGAAGATTTGATGGATAAGTTACTGAATGAGGAAAATAAAGAATTACTCAAGGAGCTCCAAAAAATGATGGATAATCTGGATAGGAATAAACTTCAGGAACAGTTAAAAGATATTGAAAGGAGTCAAGAAAATTTAAATCAGGAATTAGAAAGAGATTTGGAAATCTTTAAACAAATGGAGGTGGAACAGAAAATGGAGGATGTTGTTTCTACGTTGGAAGATATTAAAAAGAAACAGGAAGAGTTGTTAACTGAAAATGTCGAAAATGAGAATAGTCTAGAAGATGTTTCAAAGGATCAAGAAATTTTAAATAAGGAGTTTGAGCAGTTAAAAGAGGATATGAATGATTTAGATTCTTTAAATAAAGAACTAAAAGAGCCTAATGAATTGGATTTAGACAAGGAAAAGCAGGAAGAGGTTTCGAAGAAAATGGAAGAAGCAGCAAAAGAATCTAAAGAGGGTAAGAGAAAAGATTCTCAAGAAAGTCAGCAAGATGCCTTAGATAAAATGGAGGAACTGCAGGATAAAATGGAGGAAAGTTTATCTATGAATAGCAGCAGTCAGGAGGGGGAAGACCTTGAGTCTCTTCGGAAAATTTTAGAAAATTTATTAGTTCTTTCGTTTGATGAAGAGGCGAACATGGAGGCAATGACTAAATTGGATAGAAGTGATCCATTGATAGTAGAATTAACACAAGATCAGCTTAAAATTTATAATAATTCACAAATGGTTAAAGACTCTTTGTATGCGCTTAGTGTTCGTGTTCCTCAAATAAAGTCTCACATTACTGATGAACTTGTGCTACTAGAAGAAAATATGGATAATGCGATGCTGGAGTTGAAAGAAAGAAAATTATATCAAGCGTCATTGTATCAGCATAAATCGTTAACGTCTATCAATAACTTAGCGGTTCTTTTAGATGAGATTATTCAGCAATTGCAGGAACAACAGAAAAAAAAGAATAAGGGTACAGGTAGTTGTTCTAAGCCAGGAGAGGGTAAGCCTAAACCTTCGTTAGGTAAGTCTAAGAAAAAACAGGAAGAACTAGCGAAGCAGATGAAAGCCATGAAAAAGGAAATGGAAAAAGGTAAAATGCCGGGTAAAATGAATCCTGGTTCTGCTGGTAAGGGTATGAGTAAAGAAGTGGCAAAGCTTGCTTTACAACAAGGACAAATACGTTCTGAAATTAGAAAAATGCGGGATGAGTTGCAGAAGCAAGGTGATTTGAAAGGGGCAGGAGAATTAAAAAAATTAGAACAGTTGTTAGATAAAAATGAAGAAGATATTGTTAACTTCAATTTAGATAACGAGTTTTTTAATCGCCAAAAAGAAATAGAAGTTAAGTTATTGGAAGCTGAAAATGCAGCTAGGGAGAGAGAGAAGGAAAAAAGACGAGAAGCTAATACGGCCGATAATATACCTCAAGCGAATAATGTGGAATTGGAAGAGTATTTAAAATTGAAACAAAATGAATTGGAATTACTAAGGTTAGCTAATCCTAAATTCTCGAATTATTATAAGAATAAAGTGGGTCAGTTTAATTTATTGGAATAATGATAGAGTTTGATATAGAGAAGGAAACGGATACGCGTTTTCATAGATGGGAGGATTTATGGAGTTGGGTAGAAACTAGTTTAGTTGCCGAAGGTTTTGTTTTAGGTGATTTGAATTTTGTTTTTATGTCGGATAATGAGCTTTTAGAATTTAATAGAAAGTTTCTTAACCATGACTATTTTACAGATGTGATTACCTTTGATGATTGCGAGGGTTTAGTGGTTAATGGGGATATATTAATTAGTATTGATCGTATTGTGGATAATGCTAAAATGTTGGAAAATAAGTATTTAGACGAGTTTTGTAGGGTTGTTATTCATGGAGTTTTACATTTGTGTGGATATAAAGATAAGGCAGATTTAGATGAATTATTAATGAGGTCTACTGAGCAAAAGTATTTAGATTTAAGAAGTTTCACGTGAAACATTGAGTATGTTAAAAGATTATGATGTAATTGTTGTGGGTGGAGGTCATGCCGGAGCCGAGGCTTGTGCCGCAGCTGCTAATATGGGTTGTTCTGTGTTATTAATAACTATGGATATCTCAAAAATTGGGCAGATGTCATGCAACCCAGCCATGGGAGGTGTGGCTAAAGGGCAGATGGTTAGAGAAATTGATGCTTTAGGGGGCTTATCGGGATTGGTTTCTGATGCCACTGCTATACAGTTTAGGATGTTGAATAGATCTAAGGGTCCGGCAATGTGGAGTCCAAGAACTCAAAATGACCGTGTATTATTTGCTATTGAATGGAGGGATAGATTAGAGAAAATTGAAAGTTTAGATTTTTGGCAGGACACCGTAGTTTCTTTAATTAATGATGGGGATACCATTACGGGTGTTCATACCCAAATGGGAGTGAAGGTAATGGCAAAAAAAGTCATTCTTACTTCTGGTACATTTATGAATGGGATTATTCATATGGGAAATCAAAAATTTTCTGGCGGCCGAATGGGCGATCGAGCCTCTACTGGTGTAACGGAAAATTTAGTCGAATTGGGTTTTCAGTCGGGTAGAATGAAAACAGGTACTCCTCCTAGAGTTGATGGTAGAAGTCTTGATTATTCCAAGATGGAAGAGCAGGCCGGGGATATGGATTCGTGGAAATTTTCTTATTTAGATTCTAAAATATTGACACAGCAAAGGTCATGTTGGATTACATATACTAATCCCGATGTACACAATGAGTTAAGGGTTGGTTTTGATGATTCACCGATGTTTACCGGTCGGATTAAAGGACTAGGTCCGCGGTACTGCCCTTCTATTGAAGATAAAATTGATCGTTTCGCTGATAAAAGCAGACATCAAATTTTTGTGGAGCCAGAGGGTTGGTCTACGATGGAG
>JBLFZF010000176.1:0-4556 GCA_047610145.1 Salibacteraceae bacterium
CTTTCCTCAGAAAGCTCACCAATAGTGAAATGAGCATATCTGGCATTTCATAATCATCATCTATGAATCGTTTGAATTCTTCATAACGTTCTAAATAGCGGACTTCGGTTGGAATGATATTCTCAATAGTATCTTGTACGCAATCATACAAGAACTCCGCAGGCAAGGTAGCGTCAAAATAACGGTAATAATCAATTGTTTCATTAAGTACTTTAACATTATTATCAGGAGTTACTTCCCAATTTACATGTTCCAAAACTGGATGTGAAAAATGTTCCAGAACTTCTTGATAGTCTTTTTTGTGATCCAAAATAGATGCCGAAACTGGAAAAATAATTCCTTGCTGTGTGTAATTCATTTTAGCTAATACGTGATGAATGATATATCTATGAAGACGCCCATTCCCATCTACAAACGGATGAATAAATACAAACCCAAAAGCCATTTGTGCAGCTACTAATACGGGATCCATTTCTTGCTCCATCAGCAACTTCTTCGTGCTTGTCCATCCTTCTATCAGTTGAAGGAGATCTTCAAATCGAGCTGATATATGATCGGGAATTGGCTCTTGACTTAGCTCGTCCCGATCACCAACAAACCCTTGTTGCGCTCTAATTCCCATTGTTGTGAATCGCGTATTTTCTATTACGATTTGTTGTAGGCGATTGAGTTCGCTAATATCTAATTCATTCATGCCCGCTTGCCCGATCGCTTTTCCCCATCTAGCGGCTCGATTGCTACGTGGCTTTTCCCCCTCTATAGTAAATGAAGCTTTTGAGTCTTTTAGTAATAGGTATGCTGATGCTCTTTGTAATAGATCTTTACTCACCCTATCTAGATAAGTACTCTTTTGTTTCCGAATATCTGATTGAATATATTTTTCAATCTTTTCGGTTTTTCGGATTAGTGGACAATAACTGAGCGTCCCGGGAAGGTTATTAATTATTTTATGCCTAGGAGAACTTACCCCTTTAATAGCATATTGTAATTTTTCATCTATGAGTGGCACCGCTTTTTTAATAGCCAAATCAGGAATATCCAGTTTTTCGGCCATGAGCCACTCGTACAAAAACCATATTTTTCTACTGTATTGTCCTGTGGGTTCAATTTGAAGTATTTCCTTTACAGTTGATGCACCTATACATTCAAATAATTTTTTGAAAGCAAGTAAATCTATTCCTTCATATTTTAAAGCAAATACCAAATGCTTGTATAGCTCATCATCAATGGCATACCTTTCTCTGTATATTTTCCAATTATCTTTTTCGTAATTTTTTTTGTTGTCACTAATTAAACTCAATATTTGAGGATAAGGCACGGGTAGCTTATAATGTGCTATAAGCGCTCCATATCCAACCAACATGCCTTCCTCGGGTGCTTTTCGCCCATCAATAATTTGTGTTCGTATGGATATGTGCGTATGTTTCATGCTTTATTTTTTAGCAATTTACGGAAAAACAGGTAATTATATGGAAAAATAGGTAATAAATTGGTTTTATATGGAAAAATAGGTAAGTATATGTTTTTTGGAAAAGTAGGTAGATGAGCAGAAAAACAGGTAATTATTAGCCTTATATTGGAAAAACGGGTAAGTACTAGATTCCTCCATCATACAAACATTTGCTGCAACAGCCCTTCAATTCGACTTAGCTCAGCGTAAATTTTGACTTCGGCTCACTTCGACTACCCTCAGAGCAAGCCACTCAGCCACATTAAGCGATATTGGTATTTTTACACTTACCCATTACACGAACATTTTTTGGAGTAAACCCCGTTTATACGTTTGGGTTTTATTTTAGGGATATCATGGGTATCCAACAAGAATTGTAATTGTTACAGGTCTGTTTCCATGGGGTATTATTTTAAAAGGATTGGAGGGGTAAATCATCTACCCCTCCATCTGCCATCTGTTTATTTCTTATTATTCTACTTCCTTTTCACCTCATCCAAGGTTTTACCTTCCTTGTTTTTCCAATGAGTCCAGCCATTTGCAGGACGACCTAAAACTGCAGCTGAGGCGGCACTAGGTGATGTGAAAATATGGTCTTGGGCTAATTCTAAATGATCCTTTATTGGTTTTAGAATCTTTTGGTCTTCCAACGATTTTCTTTTTTGGCTATTGTATTTATTTAATGAGTTTACCTCATCTCCTTGAAAAATACTCCCCTGATACACCACAAAGCCATCGTTCGTCATTTCACCGGTGGCGGAGGCATCTTTGCCTTTGCAGTAAAATATGTCTTTAGCGCTCTTTGACTTGCGTTTGTCTTCAAACAAGGGGTACCCTAATGTGGCGAGTAATATTTTGATGGTTTCAAAATTATCTAACAGGTCATATTCTCTGCTTTCTGAAATAGAGGGTTTATTTGAACCGGGCCTTCGAGACGATTGGGCTGTGCCCAATCCCTCAGGCACCTTTGATTTTTGCTTTGATTAATGTTTTACAAAATTCTCAGCCACCTTTTATTATTACATATATCGATGTTTTATGATTCGATGAATGAGCTATAATACTGAGCCTGTCGAAGTAAAGATAAACAAAGGTCCCTGAGGGTTTGGCTTTTCGCCAAACGTCTCGAAGGGCCGCTTATTTAAATCTGTATGATTTAGCCAGCTCTTTCAATTGATTCAATTCACCCATTATCAAGGCTTCTTTCTTTTTTCTAGACCATTTTTGAATTTGTTTCTCACGACTAAATGCAAAATCAATACGATCAAAAGTCTCCATATAAACGAGCTCTACGGGTAATCTGGTTTTTGTATGGTTAGCACCTTCTCCCGCATGATGTTGATTTAGTCTTCTTTCCAAATCTTTTGTACTACCCGTATAATAGCTATCATCTGCGCATTTTAGGATGTAGGTATAGCATTTCATATCCAGTTGAATTATAGTTTAATCAAATATACAAAACCGGGCCTTCGAGACGGTTCGACTAAGCTCACCGCAGGCAATTTTATCAGCTCCGCTGAGAAAATGCCTCAGGCACCTCTGATTCTCGTGGTATTTAATAATTGAGTGGGAATATTAGGGTAACTGCTCATTGGTTTGCTTTAGAACTAAGAATAAAGGTGCCTGAGGGATTTATTTTGAACGACCGTGAAAAAATAAATTGTCTCGAAGGCAGCGATTCCGGCAGCAAAATCATTAATTCAAAAACTCTGGTTGGATTTTATGAGCGGTTTCCACACCTACATATTTTGAGTCACCTGCTTCTTCTGACCAAATCCCTGCTAGGGTGTCCATATTAGAACAATTATATGCAACTACTCCGCGGAATACAGCATCGTTGTCTCCCACATAATAGAAATTAATCACCAGCATCTCATTTTTAAAAAAACCAATTCCATACTGCATTTGATCGGGGTCAATTTGCCAAACGGCATTTAACCGCCCATCTGCCCGGAGCGATAAGATTAACGAACCCTCGTATTTGGTTTCTTCTTCATTCTGGTTAGCTCCTTCTACCAGGTAGTTGCCGAGTACGTCTGTTATGCGCATCGCTCCTATTTCCCTATACAGAAATTACTAAAAATAGAATCTAGTAAATCTTCGGTGTTAATGGTGCCCGTAATCTCTGACAAATGAAACAAACACTGTCTAATATCCATGGCAACTAAATCGGTAGGGATATTATTTTTCAAAGAAAACTTGACTCTTTCTAACGATTCATCGGCTAAGTTCAAGGCATTAAAATGACGCGCATTACTTACAATTACTTGTCCGGTTACATTACCTTGTTTTTGAACATGCTGCACCAAAATATTTTTTAGTTCTTCCAAACCTTGGGCTTCTTTAGCGGCCATCAAAACTATTTGATCATGGTTCAAAGCAGATTGAAACTTCCCCACATCAACGGTATCTACCGTATCTACTTTATTCAGCACCACAATGAGTTCTTTACCTTTGCCCATTACATCTCGCACTTTTTGCAACTCCGATTTTGCGTAGTTCAAATTGGTATGTGCAGCATCAATCATGTACAAGATAACGGAGGCTTGTTTTATTTTTTCGAACGCTTTTTCAATACCGATGGTTTCAATAACGTCTGTTGTTTCGCGAATACCCGCAGTATCAATAAAACGGAATTCAATTCCATTATAGGTCACGGTATCTTCAATCACATCACGGGTGGTTCCGGCAATGTTAGACACGATAGCGCGGTCTTCATTTAAAAACTGATTCAACAAAGTAGATTTCCCTACGTTAGGTTCTCCTACAATAGACACGGGCACTCCGTTTTTCAATACATTTCCTAAGGCAAACGAACCGGATAAACGTCTGATTTCATTTAAAATACGCATTACTAAATTCACCAATTCGGTGCGATCCGCAAATTCTACATCCTCTTCTCCAAAATCAAGCTCTAACTCAATCATCGAAGCGAAATGAATCAACTCTTCGCGCAATCCATTAATTACTTTTGCAAACCCCCCACGCATTTGGTTCATCGCCATTTCGTGCGATGCTTTATTCTCAGAAGCAATCAAATCAGCAATAGCTTCGGCCTGACTTAAATCTACCTTCCCATTCAAATATGCACGCAGAGAAAACTCTC
>JBLFZF010000177.1:0-4498 GCA_047610145.1 Salibacteraceae bacterium
TGCCAAGAAGGTCATCACTAAAACGAGTACTGCTTTCGTGTTTGACTTAAATAATGGGTACACCGAAACCTATTCTGAAAGTGGGAGCATCAGTAAAGCACATACGTTAAACACTTTCATTTCTGGCGTAGAGCAATTAGAATTACATGAGGTACATATATGGAATGGAAAAAAGTGGAAAGAACTAGCCAATAAAAAAAGTTACTCATCTGATTTTAATCGAGGCTTTTATAGTGGTCAAAAAGTGATACGGACACCGTTAACACCCCTAACAACTTACACCCTAAATTGGCAAAAAAAATGCGATTACGGTATTTACTGTAGCAAAATATATTTCAATCAAAAAGCCGATACCAGTAGGGTTTCCATAAGTCTACCTGCACATCTCACCCTTGCCATAAACTGGAATGACACCGTTGGATTTGATAAGGTTAATTATATCTATTCTCCCGAAGAAGAAGGCACCGTGTATACTTTTACTTATTGGCAAGGTAAGAATAATAAGCCCCCCATGATTAGAGTTTTGGTAAGGGATACTTCTTCCTTAACAAATTCTCAAGCATTTTGTAATACTTATCTTAAATTAATAAGTCCCGTTCTGGAACAACCTACACCCTCCTCTGTTTGGTTAGATTCTATTAAGAATAGTTCTATACCAGAAAAAGTTAAGGTAAAGGAAGTTTTCGAGCACGTGCAGCAGCAAATAGGCTATTTACAAATATCCAATGGCTTAGAAGGTTTATGTCCTAGACCTGTCTCTTATACCTTATTTCAAAAACAGGGAGACTGCAAAGCCATGGCACTTGCCATTCACAGTTACCTAAATTACCTTGACATCTCTAACAAATTGGCTATTTCAGCCACGATGGATTTCATATTTGAAATGGATTTCCCTACCGTATCTAGTGGAAACCATATGGTATGTGTTTATTTACCCCAACATTTGGAAATGGTGATATTAGATCCAACCGATAAGTTTTGCATGTATCCTCAACCTTCCAGACATACCCAAAACACTTCTATCTTTCTTCTAGATGAGGATAAACCGGAATTCCGAGATATTCCTCAAGTGAGGAGTAACATCCCTACCGAAATAAGGATTACCCTAAATGCGAATAGGCGAGATGGTCAAATTTTGTATAAACCTGCAGGGACTTACCAATGGTTAGATACCGAAACATACCACAGCAGAAAAAGTAACTTTATTCATTTAAAAGAATCTATTGATATTCCTAAAGCAATAATCTCCGAAGTTCAAAGAAACGCTGACTCCTCCTATACCGGTAAAATTGAAGTCAATAAAAACAACATATTGAACATCAGCGAAAACCTTTTGATTAATCAATCGTTTTTACCGGATCCCAGTAAACTTATTTCCCCTAAAAGGAAATATTCCTACCAACCTGCACACCATCGTTATCATGTAAAAATCGTTTTACCTAAGGAATATAGCCTACCGCAAAACGCCTTCAAAATTTTGGAAACCGATCTATACTCCTATTCCTATTCGAATAAAATTACGGAAGATAACGTGCTTCATATTGAATATGCCTTACATGTAAAATCATGTAGATACAGCCCGGAGCAAATTACTCAATTACAGTACTTACAAACCATTATACAAAATGACCTCAAAACCGTTATTACGCTACAATAAACTTATCCTTATTGCCCTATTCCTATGTCTTTCTCCTACTCTTTCTGCTCAGAAAAAGGTAAAGGAATCTAAATGGATGAAAAAATATTTAAAGCCTAGTCAAATACCTGATTCACTGATGAGTTTAGATGCGATTTCTATTTTTTCTCGTCAGAAAATTACGGTATATGCTGACCCCTATACTGGAGGAAAAACCACGTATATGGTGACCGAGCGGTTTAAAATATTAACCGAAAAAGGGAAACAGTTTTGTAATAAATTCACCCTTATAAAGCCTAATCGCAGTGAGATTATGGAGCTGGATGCAGTTACAATAAAACCAAACGGGGAATTGGTTCATTTCAAGACTTCTGATTTAAAAAAGGTCTCGGAGAAATACAAAACCGATAATGCGGTTTTGAAAAGAAATGAATATAAAGTTGCTATTCCGAATGTAAGCATTGGAGATGAAGTGGAGTTGCGATACCAACTGGCCTTACCGTATTTATTGAGTTCGGAGGATTTGTATTTTAATACCGATTTTTACTGTATAAAGTCTACTATCACCCTGGCATTTGAAAAGAATTTCAGGCCCGATATTCAAATGTTTAACGGACTGGAGGCTCCCGAAAAAGAAATCAATTATGGTTACGTAAATTACATTTGGAGAAAGAAAGGAATTCATGCAAAAGGCAATAATTTGTTCAGCATCCCTGCCTTTTCGGAGCCTTATTTATCGTATTCTATTCGCTATTTTATACGTAATGACGGCAGTTCTGTTCCTATTGTAAAAAACCAATGGGGAAGTATGTACGAGAATGCTGAAAAACATTTAAGTTTAAAAAACTCTTCATCTAAGGAAAAAAAGAGTTTGGATTCCTTTCTGTATCACGTAAGAGAAAAACAAGGGGAAGTCTCTCAAACGCAATTGTTGCACGCTTTAGTGGATTCGCTAAATACCTTCAAAATTGTACGTGATGAATTTTTACCTAAAGATTATACTCTTACTCATATGCTTGCTGATAAAAAGACTAGTAATATGGCGTTATACGGTATTTATTTACGCGCCTTTGAATATTATCACATCCCATTTAATATCGGGTTAATGAGAAACAAATATGACGGACTTTTATACTCGGACTATGTGAGTGTTAATCACATTACCGATTTTCTTTTTGTCGTTCAAGATAGCTCCAAAAAATACGTTTACATTTATCCTTCCACCTCTACCAAAACCTACCGATTGAATGAATTTCCGTTTCAATTTGAAAAAACAAACGTGGTATTGGTTGATAAATCGTGCATTAACAATCTCCACCCTCGATTTAAATTTACCAAAATACCCTCCAGTAAAGTGGGTGACAATTATGCCGAACATCATTACCACATTACTATGGAGCCCACAGATACTGCACATATTATTGAAGGGGAATCCAAGCTAAGTGGTCATTTAATTCATCACTATTACAAAAACGATAGTGTTTATTTAAAGAATCTACCTATGAATTTTGACTCATTGATGGATATTGATAGAACAGAGCCTTCTTCTAATTATCCTTATAAGGTAACGTACCAAACCAAGGGCACTTGTAATTTAAGTATTCAGGAGGTTAATGACTCTCTTTTCACACTAGACGTTCAATCCCTCTTGGATCATACCTACCCGGTATTGCCTATGGATTCGAAAAGAGATTTGCATTACTATGGTCCGTTTCCGTATAGCCATTCTTTCCAATATGCGATAGAGTTTCCGTATGATGTGAAATTGGCTACTCCTATTTCGTTTACTAAGATTTATGGTATGCAATACACTGTGAAACAACAAAAGCCTAATTTAATTTATGTGAGTTCTAGTTATAAACTGGCTTCGAGTTTTATTCGTGTTGGTAATTATGTTACTACGGCTGAGAATATTGAGAAATACAAACAGGAAATAAGTGCTCCTATTTATTTGCAAAAACTTTAACCGTATAGATCTTCGAGACGATTCGAAAAAGCACAGGGCAGACAGGTGCAGGCACCTTTAATTTTTGATTGTTTTACTAATCGGGGTTTGTCATCGGCCCAATAAAAGGTTGGTTTAACCGATTGCAGTTCGTTATTGGCTCCATACCTCATTACAAACAACTGCACGTAATGAAACGAACCGTAATTACTCCAAAACGAATGCTTTTGATGCCTATTTATTTGATCTACAGCTTTTTTAATTTCTAGACCCCAACGCTTTAGTTCATTTTAACTAGCGGTAACCCATTCAACAATAAGGTGACATCATATCGGTTTTTAAAAGAACCTTCTTGGCTAACTTGATTGGTGACTTGAAATAGATTGTTGTTCCAGTTTTCTGAATCAAAAAAATGAACGTACTCAATTTCCTCATTTTCTGCAGTAAAGCTAAAGCGATCTCTTAAGGTTTTGGCTTTTTGAAACACATTGCCTTTGGCTAAATGGTTCAAAATGCCATCAAACTCTTTGGCTGTATACGTGGCTTTATTAAAGGCTTCTAGCTGTGTTTTTAAATTAGAAACTAGCGCATCTGCATCCATTACTTTAACAGATGCATAGCCCAAACCCACTAATTGTTTATTAGGTTATTTTCTAAGACTGCTTCGGATTGGTGGCTCATTTTTCTAGTTCAAAAATTTCAGCAAATTGCTGTTCTATATCTTGTATCTCCTTGTCTTTTAATTCTGAAAATTCCTTTTTTAAGTCGTGTTTTGATAATTTACCCTCATCTTTCCTCAGAAAGCTCACCAATAGTGAAATGAGCATATCTGGCATTTCATAATCATCATCTATGAATCGTTTGAATTCTTCATAACGTTCTAAATAGCGGACTTCGGTTGGAATGATATTCTCAAT
>JBLFZF010000178.1:0-4466 GCA_047610145.1 Salibacteraceae bacterium
CATAATTCTCCCCATAAGACACATTACCATAAAATGCATTTTCTATTCCATTTTTTTCAATCCGATTCATGGTACCCCCAGAGTTCTTTACCACAATACCTATTGGGTAATTGTCAATATTGTTTTCGTGAATGGTAAATTGGCCAATCCCACTAACGTTAATGGCTCGATTACTAAGGGTATTGTAATTAGGGTAGGTAGGATCCATTTTTATCCAGTTTCGGGTAATCACCGCATTATTCACCCCATTGACTACCACACCAAACTTACAATTAATAACATGCGCAGTGTCTACCGTAAAACCATAGCCTAAGTTGGTACTACTGGCATCTAAAGAGTAAATTCCTGCCGTATTATTGTCGTTAGACTCCTCTTTAAAATTACACCCATTAAAATGTATCCCTCTCCCTTACCATAGTGTTACTCGGGCCGGAAATGGTTTTGCACCGATCTGATGATGTGGTGGTTGACTAAATGAAGGTAACCCCACTGCCTTATAAACAAGTTAACAATTTGAAGGGTGAATAACGATGGTGGTGGCACTTCCTTTTCTGCACAAATGCATTGAAAAGCAAATTGAATTAGATTGGGTTTCTACTCGATTAATAACCTCCATATTTCGAGAAGTGCGGGCATTGATTTTGCCTACATCTGGCCAAAAAAAATAAAAAAACCTTCTTTTACCACTTCTATACTAACACACCCAATTCCTATGGCGCATTAGGGATAGCAGCGACATCCTTTTTAGAGGAACGAAAAAAAGATATAGCGGAAAGCGGGACGGTTAGGTATGAAGAAATACCTAACCGAAATGCCCAAATAATTAGACATAAAAAAAGAGTCGCCAATTGCTTGACAACTCTTTGTATATCTTAAAAGATAAACTCCGATTAAAGAGTCCCTCTATTAGCTTGTTCTCTTTCGATAGATTCGAATAACGCTTTGAAGTTACCCGCACCAAAACCTTTGGCACCCATTCTTTGAATGATCTCAAAGAATAACGTTGGACGATCTTCAATGGGTTTAGTAAAGATTTGAAGTAAATACCCTTCTTCATCCGCATCAACCAAAATGCACAGTTTTTGTAACTCTGCAATATCCTCGTTCATAAAATCCATATGGGACCCTAAACGAGAAGGAATGGCATCGTAATATGCTTGTGGAGGTGGGGGTAAAAACTCAATACCTCTAGCTCGTAATTCCGTAACGGTTTTCACAATATCATCGGTAGCCACCGCAATATGTTGTACTCCTGGAGTTTCGTAAAAATCAAGATATTCTTCGATCTGTGATTTTTTCTTGCCCTTTGCTGGTTCGTTAATCGGAAACTTAATACGACCGTTACCATTACTCATTACCTTACTCATTAACGAAGAGTACTCCGTAGTAATTTGCTTGTCGTCAAAAGATAAGAAGTTTACAAAACCCATTACTTTTTCGTACCACTCTACCCATTGGTTCATTTCTCCCCAACCTACATTACCCACCATATGGTCGATAAATTTCAAACCGGTAGATGTTGGATTATAATCCGACTCCCATTTCTTGAAACCAGGTAAAAAGACCCCATTGTAATTTTTACGCTCTACAAAAACGTGAACGGTTTCTCCATACGTATGAATACCTGAACGCACTACTTCCCCATGTTCGTCTTTTTCAACCGTAGGTTCCATAAATGATTTCGCACCACGTTTAGTCGTTTCTTCCCATGCCGAAGTAGCATCTTCCACCCATAAGGCAACCACTTTTACACCGTCACCGTGTTTTGCCAAATGTTCATTTATTGGGCTCGCACTATTCAACGGAGTGGTTAGTACTAAACGAATTTTATCTTGTTTTAAGACATAACTCACCTCGTTTTTAGACCCTGTTTCTAACCCACGATAAGCGTAAGATTGAAAACCAAATGCTGTTTTGTAAAAATGAGCGGCTTGTTTTGCGTTCCCTACATAAAACTCAACGTAGTCTGTTCCTAGAAGAGGAAGGAAATCTTGCGCGCCTTCAAATATTTTTTCTAGACCGTATTCGGTATTTTTAAGATCGTTTAAATTTGGTTTGTCTGCCATATTTTATTTTTTTTTGTATTCTGTACGATTAATGATTAGCCCAAGACTTATAATACTCAGGGTCAGATATTTCTACCCCCACCTTAGTAACCTTCAATGGGGCAAACGTATCTACCATTACTGCTAATTCTTCTGTTTTTGTTTTCCCTATACTTCTTTCGGCCGCTCCTGGATGTGGTCCATGAACTAATCCTGCAGGGTGCAAAGATATATGACCTACTTCAATATCGTTACGACTCATGAAATCTCCTGCAACATAATATAATAATTCATCTGAATCTATATTACTGTGATTATATGGCGCTGGTATTGATTCTGGGTGATAATCATACATACGTGGCACGAAGGAACAAATCACAAATGAGGCTGCCTCAAAGGTTTGATGCACCGGAGGCGGCTGATGAATTCTACCCGTTATAGGTTCAAAATCATGAATGGAAAATTTATACGGAAAATTATAGCCATCCCAGCCAGCCACATCAAATGGGTGACTTGCATAAATAACTTCGTGCATAACATCTTGTTTACGGATTTTAATCATAAACTCCCCCATCTCATCATGTGTTTCTAGCACGGAGGGACCGTGAAAATCGCGTTCACAAAAAGGCGAGTGCTCTAACAACTGACCAAAGTTATTTCGGTAACTTTTAGGGGTGAATATAGGATCTTTACTTTCTACGATAAACAAACGGTTATCTGCGGTGTCAAATTCAATTTGATATACCATTCCCCTTGGCACCACTAGATAATCTCCATATTCAAATGGAATATTTCCCATTAACGTTCTTAATGTTCCGGTACCTTTGTGGATGAAAATAACCTCATCGCTATCTGCATTTTTATAAAAGTACTCGGTTAGTGACTTTTTTGGAGCCGCAAGAGTAATATTTACCGTAGCATTGGTTAAAACCGTTTTTCTACTTTCTAAGAAGTCGTCTTCTGGCTTTACTTGCATTCCTTTTAAAAGGGTCATTTTCAAATTACGCTCTATCGCAATTTCTGGAGCTACAGAATATTCTTTTCCGTATTTCACCACCAATGTAGGTGGTTGCAAGTGGTACAAAATAGATGTCATCCCAACAAATCCTGCAGTACCGAACACTTGCTCACTCAGTAACTCTCCGTTTTCTTTACGATTAATCGTATGACGTTTTACAGGAACGTTCCCTAATTTTTGATAAAATGGCATATTTAAAATTTTGCTTAGTCGCAAATATGAGCTTTATCAAAAGAAAAAAACATGATATCTGTCAGTAGGCGTGCACTAGTTTATTTTTGAGTTCTATCTTTACATAATGCAATTGACAGCTTCTATTTCTACCACACTTAAATGGATCACCGTACTTCTATTTCTTTTCCTGTCCTCTCCTTCGATAGCTCAGCGAACTCTGGGGTTAGATAAATCAGGAAGAGTGAAAAGAATCCATTTTTACGAAGGCCATTCCATCCGAGTAAAGCTCATTACTAATGAAAAGATTTCTGGAAAACTAGATGGTATTTTTGATTCTAGCTTTGTGATTGACGGACGAAAAATACTACTTTCAGAGGTAACTACCGTGTTTAGTACCCGCAAGACATTACGATTTCTGGGTGGTGCGCTAATGGTTTCTGGGGCGTTCTATTTCACCTTAGATGCTTTAAACAACCTATTTAATTATTCTACAAAAGGATATGTTTTCAGCAATTCTGTTTGGGCTCCATCGGCTGCTGCTGCTGGGTCTGGCGCAATACTTTATTATTTTAGTATTCGAAGAACCCCGGTTCACGGACAAAACAACTTTAGAATTTATAACACTACCCCTCTTCCTATTAACGAGAGTAATTCTTCTGCCAAGATAATTGAGCCGAAAACTGATTCAATAGCCGCTATTGCTACCCTATGCGAAAATGGATTAACTGCCACTTTAAAAACATTGCAACTTGATGGCTGCACTTGGATATTGGAATTACCCTCTGGAGAACAGTTAGAACCGGTTAATTACAGAGATTATATTACGGAGGCCGAAATTGAAGATCAAAAACCAGTAAAAGTCAGTGTAGTTTTTGGTGACACCAAATCTGCTAGTATTTGTATGATTGGAAGAACGGTCGCCATTAGTTGTATGGAGCGTTTGAAATAACGTGGGTTAAACGGTCTTAAATAAGCATGTATCTTTGTTTATTCCCCTCGTATTAATTGTACAATTGAACGAACGAGTTTAGTCTTCGGATTAAGCGTTAATCATTAACCCTAGATCTAACTTTATGCTTAAAGCAGTTTCCTTTTTCATTGTCCTTACCACCCTTATTAGCTCTTGCAGAGAATCCAATAAAACGGAAGACAACCAATTACAAAACACCACTTTTGATGTGCATGGAAGAAGTGAGTTTATGTTCATTAATAACACCTCAGACAGTCTT
>JBLFZF010000179.1:0-4446 GCA_047610145.1 Salibacteraceae bacterium
TAAATCTGAAACCAGTAACTACTTGTGTAGTTACTGGTTTTTAACGAACGGGCGTAGTTCAAGGGTAGAATAGCGGTCTCCAAAACCGTTGATGGGGGTTCGAATCCCTCCGCCCGTGCAAAAAAATAAATCATAATGGCAAAAATAGTTAATTACATATCAGAATCATTTGAGGAATTAAAGTCAAATATGACTTGGCCAGTTTGGGCTGAAGTACAACGTCTTACGATTGTTGTTGCTATTTTCTCTATATTATTCGCTTTGGCAACATGGGGAGTAGATGAGTTTTTTGCATCAGCATTAGCCGGATTTTTTAACTGGATAAAAGCTTAATTTTTGTTATGACTGATAATAATCTAAAAAAGTGGTATGTCGTTCGAGCAGTAAGCGGACAAGAGAATAAAGTGAAGGCTTACATAGAATCGGAAATCTCCAGATTGGGGATGTCTGATTATGTTTCTCAAGTACTTGTGCCTACTGAAAAAGTAGTGACTGTAAAGGATGGTAAAAAACTAATCAAAGAAAAAGTTTATTTTTCAGGTTATGTTATGATTGAAGCGAATCTGGTAGGTGAAATACCTCATATTATTAAGTCTGTGACTAGTGTTATTGGCTTTTTAGGTGAAACTAAGGGTGGAGAGCCAGTACCTTTAAGACAGTCAGAGGTTAATAGAATGTTAGGTAAAGTCGATGAGTTGGCCGTTAATGAAGATACTCGTTCTATACCATTCAATATTGGTGAAACAATTAAGGTTGTTGATGGTCCTTTTAACGGTTTTAACGGAACAGTTGAAAAAATCAATGAAGAAAAGCGTAAACTAGAAGTCATGGTGAAAATTTTCGGAAGAAAAACACCTTTGGAATTAGGTTTTATGCAAGTTGAAAAAGTATAATATTTTGTTACATATAATTCCATTACAATCGCTTCCAATGATTGTGATGTTAAATTTTTTAAAAAATGGCTAAAGAAATTAGTAAAGTAGTTAAACTACAAGTTAAGGGAGGTGCTGCGAATCCATCGCCACCGGTTGGACCTGCTTTAGGAGCTGCTGGTGTAAACATCATGGAGTTCTGTAAGCAATTTAATGCTAGAACTCAGGATAAAGCCGGCAAAATATGCCCAGTACAGATTACTGTGTATAAAGACAAATCATTCGAATTTGTTGTTAAAACTCCGCCTGCAGCTGTTCAGTTAATGGAAGCTGCAAAGCTAAAATCAGGTTCTGGAGAGCCTAATCGTAAAAAAGTAGCTAGTGTTACTTGGGAACAAATTAGAGCTATTGCTGAAGACAAGATGCCTGACTTAAACGCGTTCACAACGGAAGCTGCGATGAGTATGGTTGTTGGAACAGCTAAGTCTATGGGTATAACTGTATCAGGAGACTCTCCTTTTTAATTAAAAGAAAGAAATGGCAAAATTGACAAAAAAGCAAAAAGAGGCTGCTTCAAAAATTGACAAAAACAGAGTGTACTCTTTAAAAGATGCTGCGGCATTAATAAAAGTAGTTGCTTCTGCAAAATTTGATGAGTCTGTTGATATCGCAGTTCGATTGGGTGTAGATCCAAGAAAAGCGAATCAAATGGTAAGAGGTGTGGTAACATTGCCTCATGGAACTGGTAAGGACGTTAAAGTACTAGCATTAGTTACTCCAGACAAAGAAGCAGAAGCTTTAGCAGCTGGTGCAGACTATGTAGGTCTTGACGATTACTTAGCAAAAATTAAAGCGGGTTGGACAGATGTTGATGTAATTATCACTATGCCAAGCGTTATGGGTAAATTAGGTCCATTAGGTCGTATTTTAGGACCTAGAGGTTTAATGCCTAACCCTAAAACAGGTACTGTAACAATGGATGTTGCAAAAGCTGTTCAAGAGGTTAAAGCTGGTAAAATCGATTTCAAAGTTGATAAAACTGGTATTGTACATGCAGGAATTGGTAAAGTTTCTTTTGGAGCGGAGCAAATTGTTGAAAATGCACACGAAATTATTCAAACATTAATCAAACTTAAACCAACTGCGGCTAAAGGAGTTTACATCAAAAGCATGTACCTTACGAGCACTATGAGTCCTGCTATTGCATTAGACCCAAAAGCAGTATAATTGGTAGTTAATAATTTTTAGTATGACTAGAGAAGAAAAATCAATCGCGATTGAAGAATTAACTGCACAGTTAGCTGGTACAAATATTGTTTACATAGCAGATATTTCAGGACTAAATGCAGATACAACTTCAAAGTTGAGAAGAGCTTGTTTTAAAGCAAATATTAAATTAGAGGTAGTAAAAAACACCTTGCTTGTAAAAGCAATGGAAGCGTCTGAAAACGAATATGGTGACTTACCTACAGTATTGACTGGTAACAGTGCTATTTTCACTTCAGAGATTGCGAATGCACCTGGTAAGATAATAAAAGATTTCCGTAAGAAATCAACTAAGCCACTTTTAAAAGGTGCTTATATTAATGCGGAAGTTTACATTGGAGATGACCAATTAGATGCATTAGCAACTATCAAGTCAAGAGAAGAACTCATTGGCGAAATCATTGGATTACTTCAATCACCAGCACAAAGAGTTATTTCTGCTCTTCAAAATCAATTTGCCAAAGAAGAGGCTGTTGAAGAAGAGGCATAATAAAAACAGAGTCAAACTCAGTTTTTATTATTTACAATGCGCACAATAAACAAAATATAATTTTACAAATCATTTTAAAACGATAGAAAAAATGGCAGATTTGAAACAATTCGCAGAACAATTAGTTAATTTAACTGTAAAAGAAGTTAACGAATTAGCAACAATATTAAAGGATGAGTACGGAATCGAACCAGCTGCTGCAGCTGTAGTAGTTTCAGGTGGTGGCGACGCTGCTGCTGAAGAAGTTCAAACAGAATTTACAGTTGTATTGAAAGAAGCTGGTGCTTCTAAATTAGCAGTTGTGAAAATGGTAAAAGAACTTACAGGTTTAGGTTTGAAAGAAGCTAAAGATGTAGTTGATTCTGCTCCATCAAATGTTAAAGAAGGTGTATCTAAAGAAGAGGCTGAAGGTCTTAAAAAATCTTTAGAAGATGCTGGAGCTGTAGTTGAGCTTAAATAGTTAAACTCAGTTTAGGGAATTAGGTTTAGGTCTTGGATACACATCCAAAGACCTAAACCATTTTTCGTATAATAAAAGTCTATCCTGTTATGCTGCAGAATAGCCTTTAAAATTAAGTTCATTTTACCCATTACGAGGAAAAAAAATTAACAGATAATAAGAAAGTAGTTATCTTAAATTGATTTTTAAAGATGTAATGGCAGTAAAAGAAAAGTATAAATAATATTTATACACAAAAAATTACTTTTTTAATCAAAATTTTGTCCATTGATGATAACAAATCAGACTGAAAGATTGAATTTTGCCTCTACAAAAAATATTCCTGACTATCCGGATTTTCTGGATGTGCAGGTTAAATCTTTTCAAGATTTTTTTCAATTAGAAACTAAATCTGATGAAAGAGGCAATGAAGGACTTTATAACACCTTCATGGAAAATTTTCCAATTACAGATACAAGAAATAACTTTGTATTGGAATTCCTTGACTACTTTGTAGATCCACCTCGTTATACCATTCAAGAATGTATAGAAAGAGGGCTTACGCATAGTGTACCTTTAAAAGCAAGGTTAAAGCTATATTGTACAGATCCAGAGCACGAAGATTTTGAAACGATTGTACAGGATGTTTATCTTGGTACAATTCCTTATATGACGCCTAGTGGTACTTTTGTTATCAATGGTGCTGAACGTGTGGTTGTTTCTCAGCTACATAGATCTCCAGGTGTATTCTTTGGTCAATCCTTCCATGCAAACGGTACAAAATTGTATTCTGCCAGAGTTATTCCTTTTAAAGGATCTTGGATAGAATTTTCAACAGATATCAATAGCGTAATGTACGCTTATATCGATAGAAAGAAAAAGTTACCTGTTACTACTTTATTCCGTGCTATAGGTTTCGAAAGAGACAAGGATATCCTAGAGATTTTCGACCTTGCTGAAGAAATTAAAGTATCTAAAACAGGACTTAAAAAATATATCGGTAGAAAATTAGCGGCACGTGTATTAAATACATGGCATGAAGATTTTGTAGATGAAGACACTGGCGAAGTAGTTTCTATCGAACGTAACGAAATTATCCTTGATAGAGATACCGTTATCGATAAAGATAATGTTGAGGAAATCATCGATGCTAACGTTAAATCTGTTTTGTTGCATAAAGAGGATAATAATCAAGTTGATTATTCTATCATTCACAATACGTTACAAAAAGATCCAACTAATTCTGAAAAAGAAGCCGTTGAGCATATTTACAGACAACTGCGTAATGCAGAACCGCCTGATGAAGAAACTGCTCGTGGTATCATAGATAAATTGTTTTTCTCAGACCAACGTTACAACTTAGGTGAAGTAGGTCGTTA
>JBLFZF010000180.1:0-4397 GCA_047610145.1 Salibacteraceae bacterium
CTGCAAGTGGTAGGTACAGATAAAGATGCGTTACGATTAGTAGGTATGTATGTGGTTATTACCAAGACTGGTCCACTATTCTTTGCGGATACAACCATTAATTTAAACCCAACAGCGGAAGAACTGGTAGATATCACATTGCAAGTGGATGAGGCGGTGAAGAGAATGAAAATTAAGCCAGCAATTGCGATGCTGTCCTATTCTAACTTCGGTTCATCTCCTACGAAAAGTGCTAATAAGGTTTTAAAAGCAGTAGAAATCTTGCATAGAGATCATCCAGAAGTACTAGTGGATGGAGAGATGCAAGCAAACTTCGCGCTAGATTCGGATTTATTGGAAGAGATCTTCCCATTTTCTAGATTAGTTGATGCGAAAGTCAATACGTTGATTTTCCCCAATTTAGCGGCTGGTAATATTGCCTATAAAATGACGCAGCAACTAGGGTCAACCGATGCTATTGGACCTATTTTGCTGGGAATGAATAAACCGTTTCACGTATTGCAATTAGGAAGTACAGTTCGTGAAATTATTAATATGGTAACTGTTGCATCAGTAGATGCGCAAGCAAAAAAGCAAAAATGATTGAATTCTTAAAGGGGCGACTAGCCGAAAAAAACCCTAGTTATGTGGTAGTGGACTGTAATGGTTTGGGCTATTATGTGAATATTTCTCTAAACACATTCAGTGCTATAGGAGAAGGAGAAGCCGTGAGTTTATTTATCCATTTATCAATTAGAGAGGATGCACACGTTTTGTATGGTTTTGCGGATAAAGAAGAGAGAGCTTTTTTCAGGCAGCTAATTTCTGTTTCTGGTGTGGGGGCGAGTACGGCACAAATGGTATTGAGTTCTTTGGCACCCGCAGAAGCCATGTCTGCTATTCTAAACGGAGATGTAGCCACCTTGCAGTCTGTTAAAGGAATTGGAGGGAAAACAGCACAAAGAATCATCATTGACTTGAAAGATAAAATCGCAAAAATTGAGGTTAATTCTGATATTTCCTTAATGTCACACAATACGAGTCGTCAAGAGGCGTTATCTGCATTGTTCGCTCTTGGATTTGATAAAAATAAATCTACTAAAATGATAGATAACTTATTGAAATCCAATGGGGAAGCGCCAGTTGAAGAATTGGTTAAAATGGCACTGAAAAAACTTTAGTGGTAGGTTAATATTAGTGAATTTGCAGAAGTACTACGGAATAAGAATTTTGTTTTTTGTTGCCGCCATTTTCATGGTGGGTACTATTTCTGCGCATAATTCAGACCTTGAATTTGAGTTAGGTTATGAGCTATCACCTGTTGATTCAGGGGATACCATAGATTTAACCTATCCGTATGATGATAATAGTGTCAGTCCGTTCAATACTTCTGAAAGCCCAATTAACCTAGGAGATCCAAAAAATATCACCGAAGAATTAGAGTATGATCCTATTACAGGAACCTACTATATTGTTACTAAAATAGGAGATTCGCTAGATTACAGACCAGTGAGCTCCATGACTTTTGATGAGTATAAAGATTATGACCTCAATAAGGCGCTTTCGGAGTATTGGAGAGAAAAAAATGCGACTGAAAGTGAATTTAGTAAAGACGACCCAAAAAGTAAAGACCTTATTCCATCTTTAAATATTGATAGTAAAGGCTTTGATAATATTTTTGGGGGTAACACAATTGACATTCGTCCGAGTGGATCTGCGCAGGTGAAATTTGGTTTAAAGAATTCTAAAACTCAAAACCCAGCGTTATCGGAAAGACAAAGGAGTATTACGACTTTTGATTTTGACCAGCAAATTCAAGTAAATTTAATCGGTAATATTGGTGACAAGCTAAAAATGTCGATCAATTACAATACCGAGGCTACTTTTGATTTTGAAAACCAAGTAAAGGTAGATTTTACCGGATATGATGATGATATTATTCAGAAAATTGAAGCAGGTAATGTAAGTTTACCTTTATCCGGATCCTTAATCACCGGCTCTCAGAGTTTGTTTGGTTTAAAAACAAAACTAAAATTTGGAAGGCTAGAAGTTACCAGTGTTTTTTCTCAACAAAAAGGGAAGAAAGAAGAAATTGAAGTGAAAGGCGGAGCTCAGGTTAAGGAATATGAACTTAAGGCTGATGAATACGATGACAATAGACACTATTTCATCTCTCAGTTTTTTAGAGATAATTACGAAGAAGCAATGTCTAGCCCTCCTTTTGTTGGGTCACTCATCAATGTGACCAGAATTGAGGTGTGGGTAACTAATAATAATAACACCACTCAAAATACACGTAATCTAATTGCTTTTCAAGATTTAGGAGAAGCAAACCCGAATAAGATATTCAATCAAAACGGACGAGGTAATGTTCAAATTACTGCCGGTGCTGTTTTCCCGAATAATCAGGCTAATTCATTATACAATTCAGTTAATTCACCCGCCATAAAAGGCTATAATCAGGCGAGTCCTATTTTAGAAGGAATGGGGTATATCTCACAGGAAGATTACCAAAAGGTCGGTCTAGCTCGTTTGCTTTCGGATAGAGATTATACATTTCACCCATTACTAGGAACCGTGAGTTTAAATATGGAAATGCAACCCAATCAAGTGTTGTCTGTTTCGTTCCAGTATACCTACCAAAATCAAACTTTTCAAGTGGGTGAATTCTCTACAGATGTAGTAAATGAAGATGCCATTTTTACAAAAATGTTGAAGAGTTCAAAAATCAATACTCAAGCACCTATGTGGGACTTGATGATGAAAAATGTGTATTCAATTGGGGCGTATCAAATTCAAGCCAATAATTTTAAATTTGATATCTGGTATTTAGATCGTAAAACGGGAGTGCCAACTAACTACTTACCTACTGGATCGAAGGATGTTTCTGGAATACCATTGATTCAGGTAATGAATCTAGATAAAATGGATAGAAACATGAAATTACCTCCAGATGGAGTGTTTGATTTTCTTTCGGCACCTGCGCATTTGCCTTATATTAATCCTAGAAATGGGAAAGTGTTTTTTCCAGTACTCGAGCCATTTGGTAGTCATATACATAATTTGGCGAATGGCGATGCTGACTTTATTGAGAACTACGCATTTGATTCACTATACACGAATACACAACCTGATGCAAAAGCTAAATTCCCAAATAAAAATAGATTCTATTTTAAAGGAAAATATGAGTCCTCTGTAAGTAGTGACATTTCTGTAGGAGCCATGCAAATCCCCGAGGGATCTGTGAAAGTAACAGCCGGAGGGCGTGAATTGGTCGAAGGGTCTGATTATACCGTAGACTACAATTTAGGACGCGTAAAAATATTAAATCAGGGTCTTTTGGAATCTGGAATTCCAATTAAAATTTCACTAGAAAGTAATTCGTTATTTAATATTCAAACCAAAACCATGATGGCGGCTCGGTTTGATTACAAAATCTCTAAAGATTTTTTAGTTGGAGGTACGATAATGAACCTTTCGGAGCGGCCTTTAACTCAGAAAACCAGTTATGGTGACGAGCCTATTTCTAATACGGTTTGGGGAGTAGATGGGACCTATCGGTCTGAATCTCAATTTTTAACTCGTCTTATTGATAAATTACCAGGAATTGATACCAAAGAGAAATCTAACTTTCAAGTTACCGGTGAGTTTGCTCAGTTTATTCCGGGCCATGCCAAAGCAATTGGAGAAAAAGGGACCTCTTATATAGATGATTTTGAAGGCAGTCAATCTACCATAGATTTAAGGTCTAGAACATCGTGGTCTTTGGCTTCTGTACCTCAAAATCAATCTGATTTTTTTCCGGAAGCATCCATAATTAATAATATAGCTTCTGGTTTTAATAGGGCTAGATTTTCATGGTATACTATTGATCCCTTGTTTTTTAGAGATGATTCTAGAACCCCAGCTCATATAAAAAATGATCCCGCAATGACCAGTAATCACTTTATGAGAGAGGTTACTGTTACCGAAGTCTTTGAAAAACAACAGGTAAGTAGTGTCCAGAATCAAAACATTCCGACTCTTGATTTAGCATTTTATCCTTCAGAAAAAGGGCAAAATAATTATGACTTTAACGGGCTAGATTCAGTAGGTACTAAATATAGTGAAGGTATTGATTTAACAAATGGATCTTTATTAGCTCCAGAAACAAGATGGGGAGGGATTCAAAGAAAAATTACCCAACAAAATTTTGAAGCCCTAAATATTGAATACATCCAGATTTGGGTAATGGATCCGTTTAACGATGATTACCCGGATGGTGATGATGATGGAAGCTTGTTTATTAACTTAGGTTCTGTTTCGGAGGATGTACAAAAGGATGGTCAAAATTTCTTTGAGAATGGAATACCTTCACCTCCAACCGCTATTGAAACCGAACCTTATACAACGAATTGGGGGAGATATACGCCAGGAAA
>JBLFZF010000181.1:0-4304 GCA_047610145.1 Salibacteraceae bacterium
GGAAAAGGGACCGCTTGAAAAAGAGTGTTTTCATTAAAACTAGAATCAATAGAGTTAAACAAATGCTCTACTTTTTTTGGTTGATTAAACTGACTAACTTCATCCCAAATAACACTATTGGACTCTATGTTTTTCCATTGTTTAGAAAAATCAGTTATTTCTAAAACTAAAATTGCACGATTAGGTACATGAGCGTAAATATCAACCTCTGGTAATTGAGCTATTTTCATTTCTTGAAACCCGAAGTATAAAAAATATCCGACCACAATTACACTAACCAGAAGAAGTAACTTTTTGAACATGAAATCAAAAGTAGAATTAAATAAGAAGTACATAGAATTGTGAGCGAAAGAAATTAGATTTGAATGGTGAAGAAAATTTTAATAACAGGTCCTGAATCTAGTGGTAAAAGTTTTTTATCTTCCAGTTTAGCAGAGAAATTAGAAGGTGTTTTAGTACAGGAATATGCGAGAGAATACCTCACCAACAAAGGAGGATATGTAGAGTCCGACTTGAGCTTAATTGCGCAAAAGCAGTCTGAACTAGAGAATCAAGCTGCCCTAAATTGTTCGGGTTTTTTGTTTTGTGATACCGGAATAGAAGTGGTTTGTATTTGGAGTTTAGTAAAATATGGAAGGGTAGATGCTGGAATTCGAGACTTACTTCAATTAAAAACCTACGATTTAATTCTTCTGTGTAAACCGAATATCCCATGGGAGTTTGATGAGCTTAGAGAGCATGGTAATTCACGAGGTTATTTGTTTGAAGTGTATAAAGATTTTCTATCGCTAGAAAAAGTAACCTTTAAAGTGGTGAATGCTCCCTTAGGTGGAAGAGTCATGCAAGCTGTGGAATACGTGAATCAAATTATGTAGCCTGTAAGTCGCAAAACCAAAATCCTTTATCCCATTGATGGTCTGGCTCTGGATCACAACAAAAGCAATCTTCATCTTCTTTTGTTGGCTGATACGTGTGATAGCTTACTGCTCCTTTTTTAAATGCTATCGGAGTGGTGAATATCGGACCGTCATAAACAAAAGTGTGAAACTCCCCATTCTCCCCGCAAAAATCAACTCCTTCGGGTAAGTCATTTAAAAATGACTGGTCAAAATCCCTTCCTACAAAAGACTTGTTTAGTAACTTTGAATTAACGGCAACAACTACCGCTTTAAAACCTTTGGTTAGAAACTCCTGAGCTAAAGTTTTTGTGTTTTGATTCCAAAGTGGATAAACGCCTTCAATTCCAACCTTATCTAACTCCGTATCTCTAAATCTTTTTAAATCTGCAAGATTGATGTCTCCATAAATATACTTTGATATTTGTTTAGCTTTATGGGTTTCTCCAACTTTATTCATTTGAGTAGTGTAATCAACCATAGAAATATTCTCGGGTAATTCCACCACTTCTAAAGGAATTCCAATAGATTTAGCTTGAGCTTCCGTGAGGTTTAAAGGAACTCCATGCATTGTAACTCTTTGTAAGCTTTTGTTAATCGTGGTAAGTAAAGCTTGGATTTTCAAATCCGTATTCTCCTTTATTTTTAAAAGAGCCATAGCAGCGTCTTTTCCTCCGCTCCAACTAAATATTACATTCTGTATAGATGATTCCATACCGCAAATCTACCCCCTTTTTTTTGAATGAAGTTATTATTAAAGGTGGGTAGTGAATAAGTATAAAAAAAAAGAGGAACTAACACATCGTCTATGTCTAACTTGTTTTTTTATAAAGAGTAATGGATAAAAAAATTCTTTTAGTTTTTGTGTGGGTAGCTTTTAGTCTTTCTGGGTTTTCAAATGAATCCGTGAATTCAAATCAAACCATTCTTTTAGGTGTGGATAATTGGAGTCTCCCGCAAGATAGTATGGCGTTAATGAATTCTTTGCTAATTGATTACCAGGTGGATTACGATATTGCAATTGCTTTGGCCAATCCTATGGAGATTGCTAATGCATTACACAAAGTGGGATTAGTATATTACCATTTAGGGCAATATGATTTGGCAACTAACTATTCTTGGCGACTGTTAAACGTAGCTAATAAATACAATTTAACAACCAACTCTCTTTACGCCTATGCGATGCTGGTGAAAATTCACGCAGTTAAAGGTCAAAATCAAAAATCTAAACGTTACCTCCAGAAATATCAGCAAACGCTATCTCTTATTAATCAAGACTCAATAAATATGCCGTTCTTGGCAGATGATGGCTATCAAGTATTAGATACTCAGCAAGACAGCGTATCTGTAATTGACGAAAACCCAGTAATAGTGGTAGCTTCTAAAGTGGCTTTAAAAGATTTAGAAGTAAAATCAGGTATGTTAGATCAAAAAGTGTGGTGGTTTATAGTCTTGGGCTTAGTCTTATTTTCTTTGTTGCTAGCTTGGAGAAAAGGGGCATTAATTCAATCTAACGTGCATATATATGAAGCAAATAGTGAAGAGCGCGTGGCTTCTGAACTTAAACCTCAAGATAAGTTAGCTTTTGTATCACCACCTGCAGTAGGTAACCAAGAACCAAAAGCTCCGTTAGTTAAGGTTGTTCCTATTTCGGTAAACCAAGAGCCAAAAATTCAGAGGCAAAAACAGAAACAAGTTATTCTTGGTTCGGGTATTCGGAAAGACCCAGAATTAAAAAAGAAGAGAGGGTTTCAAGAAATAGTGCAGAAAGCTATCATGAAATCAAAATTGAAGAGTATTGAGTTTTATTCTCATGAACTTGAAGATGATGCTACGTTAGATCAAAATGACTCGCAAGAATTGGAGGCGTTTATTTATCAAGTGCTCGAGTATATGCAGGCTTCTGTAAACATTAATAATGCAAGTATTCAGTTAATTAATTCCTCAAAAGCATCTGTGGTGATGTTTCTCATTAATCCGGTATCTAAAAGTGAGAAGATTTTGGCATTGTCAGAGCTATTGTTTTTAAGTAAAATATTCAGTGATAAGAATGATTTCCAATTCGTCTATTCCAATGTAATAGGCGGGATGTTGAAATTAACACTCAAGAAAATTAAGCCCACCAAATAACTATTTTAAGTATGAATGTATTGATAACTGGAGTAGGAACTGGAATTGGAAAAGCTACGTGCTTGCATTTTTTAAAGCAGGGATTCACCGTTGTTGGTGTTCTACGTAACCAGAAGCATCTGAAAGGTTTAGTGACAGTCGCTGGTTCTCTAAGTAGTAACTTGAAAATTATAACAGCTGATTTAGAAAATTCTAATTTTTCAGATAAAGTATTTAAGCAACTAAAAGAGCTAAATATATCGAGTATTGATGTTTTGCTAAACATTGCGGGAGTCTTGGACACAACTGCAGTAAGTGACTTTGAAGTTACTTCGGTGAATAAGGTCATGATGGTTAATTTTGTAAGTCCTTCCATGCTCATTTCTAGGTTGCTGCCATTAATAGAAGCCAATAAACCTGGTAATATTGTAAATATAACATCAATGTCAGGCTTTCCAGGTAGTGTGAGGTTTCCTAGTCTGGCGGTGTATGGCGCCTCCAAAGCTGCTTTGGGATCATTAACAGAATCTCTTGCGGCAGAATTCACTGAAAATGGGGTGCATATTAATGCCTTAGCCATTGGTTCTGTAAATACCGAAATGTTGCAAAAAGCTTTTCCTGATTTCGAGTCTAGTATTTCGCCCTCAGATATGGCCGAGTACATATATACCTTCGCTACCATAGGGTATAAATTTCATAACGGTAAAGTGCTGTCTGTAGCTATCACCAATCCATAAGTGATTATTTTAGTTTTGGGCATTTCCCTCCATCTCCCAAAGGTCTATTAAGGGTCGGGCTATCCGCACTCGCTCTTTTAGCAGGTGTTTTCTGCTTTAGAGTGTATAGTTCTATATACACTATGTTTTATATCAAAAGTGCATATATAAAAAGGAGCTCAAACAATTGCTATTATCCCTAATGCAAACAATTTTATACTCACTATATATAAGGGTACGTTGATTAGTAGAGTGCATTTTACAATGTGAGATTCATTATGTGATATATTTCCAAAATTATTTTCAGGTGTATAATGCGGGTTTTGGGGCAGTTAAGTAGAGTGGTAGAAATACTTTAAAATAAGTATAAAATTAGTAGTTATTAAGGAGAATAAAGACAGTACCTTTGCCGCCCCTTACGAGGGAAACGAGGTTTGAAAACGCAGGGAGAATGGTTGAAATGACGGATTAAGCTCGAGAAAATAAATTAATTTTTATTCATCAAAAGCTTGTCAATAAAGAAACTCTAATTACCTTTGCCGCCCCTTACGAGGGAAACGAATTTTGAAAACGCAGAGAGATA
>JBLFZF010000182.1:0-4293 GCA_047610145.1 Salibacteraceae bacterium
TATCTAATGCTATATGATACAATTGACAAAATTCATTAGAAGATAGGTATTGCAAAGAACCGGAGAAACCATAAAAAATATTTAGAGTTGAATGGGATGCAATAACCTCTTTTTTCTCTTCTTGTCCCTGTTGGTTAAGTTTCATTACCTCCAAGAACACCTTGTTGTTTCTATAGTTTTTTTGAACAAAGTAATAATGATCACCTACCTCCAGCGAATTTGGAGTTGAATTAGTGGTACCATTCTCATCAAAAGCTATATTAAACACACTTTGGGTAAAACCAAATATGGAAATACCCAAAGAAATGCATAAAAGGAGACATGTTTTTATTGAACCACCCATTTTTGTTGTTGAATTACTAAACCATTTTGCATTATTACTACCAAATATAGTACAAGGAGACGGAAGTTGGAAGACCGGAGTCGGGAGATTAAAACTAGAAGTCAGGACACCGGAGCCGGAAGATTTGATTTGTTTATCAAAATGGAAAAAGTCAATCCCCCTAGCCCCCTCCTCCAAGGGGGAATTGGATTTTAGTTCAATTTACGAGAATACTTTATTTACCGATTTCCATATCCCATAAAATCGAACGTTATTTTTGATTCCCCCTTGGAGAAGGGGGCGAATCGGATGAAATGAGTTCAGGGAAAAATTCCGAAGGAATTTTGAAGTTCAACTCGGTAGAGTTTGAACTCGTGAATTTACCTCACCACCCATTTTCTACTCCGAACAAGCTCAGTACCTTGATATAGGTTCACCAAATACAACCCATTTCGAGTAAGGTTAACTTGAACCTCAAAGTCTTTTTGAGTTATAGAAATGGTTTGAATTAACTGGCCAATACTATTAAACACTCTAATCTTTGATTCTCCATTCAATGAAGACAAAGACCCCGAAATTGTACCCGCGCCATTGATTGGGTTTGGGTAACAATTCAATTCTCCTATTGATATCTCTGGTTCATTCACACTTACAATACACGGTATATTATCACAACCCCACGCATTTACTTTTACGATCCAACTGTCTTGACCGGGTATATGCGTTTCGCCTGCCAGAATATACCCTCCATCGCTGGTTGGGCGAATATCATCAAACTGGGCACGTTCCCCTGGAATATGTTCAATGAGTTTTGAACCTAAACTATCACCTAGGTGATTCGATTGAAAAAAGAGACCTTCCGCTAAACCATTTTCCCAGTTTGATCCTGCTGTGGTAATAGTTCCGTTGTCCGAAATAACGTGTGGCCCAAGATACACGAAGTCTTTATCTCTAAAATATTCTTTAGCCCAATCAATAGTGAAATTTGCATTCAGCCGTATAATCGATGGCCGTATACCCCCGCCAGATAAGTTTCTTGATGCTGATAAGTATAATCCATAATTTGGGTGATACGCCAAATAACCACCATTGTTATAACCAAAGTAAGTCGTATCAAATACCGGGTTTCCTGTATTATTCAATATAAATAAATGAGGGTTCGACACACTTGAGTTTTGATAGGTTTGAGCTCCTACTACAATTTTATTATTCACCATTTCAATAGCATAACCATAATCGTTTTTTCCTGAATCCCCAAAAATAGTACGCCAGCGTTCATTGCCTTGCAAATCGGTATTGATTAGAAATAAATCATACGTAGTTGAATTTTTAATCCTCCCTAATACTAACAAGGTCGAGTCATTGACTTGTTTTACGACTCCTGCATTCAAGAAATACCCAAAATCGTATCTTTTGTCTCTAGTTACCGCTAAATTAGAATCAAAAAAAACAACATTAATTCCGCTATCCGGGCCAATGTGATACAATTGGCAAAATTCGTTTGAGGTTAAATATTGAAGAGAACCAGGGTAACCATAAAATATATTTAAACTGGGGTGAAATACTACTATTTGCTTTTTCACCACTATCCCAGAATTATCCAGCTCAACCCCCTCTAGCTGCACTGCATTATTTTTATATGTCTTTTGAACAAAAAAATACGAATCACCAACTTCTAACGCATTAGCAGTATGATTAGCCGTATTACTTTCATCAAAAGCTACATTAAAAACACTTTGGCTAAAACCAAATGAGGCATTACCCAAAGCAATAAATAAAAGGATAACTGTTTTTATTGAACCACCCATTTTTGTTGTTGAATTACTATACCGTTTTGCATTATTACCACCAAATATAGCCCTTTTGAAGGTAAGGTAATTTGAAATTCAAATTCTGTATTTTCAATAAGTTTTGATTGAATCGTTTGTCCTAAACTATTATAGATTATTAATTCACTATGCCCTTCTTCCATCTGGACAAGAGATCCTTTTATATTACCCGAATTAAACTGGGTTGGGTTTGGATAACACAGCAAAGTATTTTGGCTAACCTCATTGCTTTTCGTTTGTTTTGCATTCCCGTCCCATTTATTGTTTTCGGTAGTCAAAGCTATCAAAGCAGGTAAAACAAAAAAGTTGGAACTTTGATTATTGGCCTGAAGAGCACTTTGCATACTGGCATAGGGGTTACTTACCCAATAGGCCGTTAAATCATTTTGTAATACGACTGGCAGGGAGGAAAATGAAATTTGATCTCTATTTAGATACAAACTTGCCGTTTGTTCCAAAGAGTATAAAGTTTCGCCTTCTTTCTCCATGATTTCATTTAGTAATGCTTCTGCCTCGTTAAAATACCTTTCTGTAATGAGTAAGGGCAACAACTTTTTTTGAATGAATACATCCTCATTCCCTCTTAATACATCAAGTGTAACGGTTAACTGTTCATTAACCAATCTATCGGTAAAATAAAGTCCATCAAAAATAACATTCCGCTCATAAGCTGTATAATCAATCCACTTTACATACGAGTCCCTAGCCGAAACTCCTTCTTGAAATTCTAGCAAAACTTCTTCAAAATAAGTATTATACTGCATGTCATTTCTCACCCATAAAGGAGGTGTACATGAAATTTTCTTGATTATTAAAAGTCGGACTATTAATATATGTTTGTTTACTAGGGTCAGTTTTAGAAGGGTTATAATAATCTTGAATAACAAAATAATTTTCTCCATTTGCTTTAATATAGGAATCCGTATTTGGGACCCCTAAAACTCTATTTTGAAAGGTATGATATTTGAAAATGGGTAAAAAGGGAAACGAAACACATTCTGTTTTCACCGCAAATTCAGCATTATTTATTGTACTCCAAGGATGGTCGCTAGGCAAAACAAACTGATATTCCCCCTGATACCCACCGTTTGGATAGGTCGTACCCGTAGCTTGATAAGCTGATGTAGATAATCCATTAACATCCAAATAAGGATCATGAATATTTTGCCCAAAAGCAAAAAAGGAGGAATAGCAAAAAACGATAAATAATAGGGCAGTTTTCAAGTAATTTAACATGGTAAAAGCAATTTAAAAGATTAGATTGTAATAATAATAATAACTAAACCCCACAACAATAAATCACAAATAACCGCATAAAAAAAGAGCGACTCTTTTGAAGTCGCTCTCTCTTAAATATTATGATTATTAGCTTACAACCCTAATAGAACCTCAATCGGTTCTTTACCACCAAAAATTAATTTGGTTGGGTTTTCTAACATTTCTTTTACTGTTTTTAAGAACCCTACAGAATCCTTACCATCAATTACACGGTGATCGTAACTTAATGCTACATACATAATAGGACGAATCACTACCTCACCATCTATGGCTACTGGACGCTCTACAATATTGTGCATTCCAAGAATAGCACTTTGTGGAGGGTTGATAATTGGCGTACTCAACATAGATCCAAACACCCCACCATTGGTAATGGTAAAGGTACCACCGGTCATTTCATCTACCGTTAACTTACCGTCACGTGCTTTTAATGCTAAACGTTTTACTTCGGCTTCAATCTCGGCCAAGCTCATTGCTTCTGCATTTCTAATTACCGGCACCATCAACCCTTTTGGAGCTGAAACCGCAATTGCGATATCTGCATAATCGTAAGAGATCAAATCGTCTCCGTCAATCATAGAGTTAACGTTAGGGTATAATCGTAATGCTTCTGCACTTGCTTTGGTAAAGAACGACATAAATCCAAGTCCTACTCCGTGATGATCACCAAAAGCTTTCTTGTATTTTTTACGTAAATCCATGATTGGCTTCATGTCTACTTCGTTAAAAGTAGTTAACATAGCCGTTTCACTTTTCACTGCTACCAGACGCTTCGCAATTTTTCTACGAAGCATACTCATTTTCTTACGCTCTTCGTTACGCTCACCTGTTGGAGAATAAATAGTAGATGAATCAACGCCACCT
>JBLFZF010000183.1:0-4287 GCA_047610145.1 Salibacteraceae bacterium
CACTAAAATCAACATTTATACCCGAAACACCGCTATTTATAGGTTTACCAAAAACAAATGCAGGTGCTACTTGGCCATGATCGGTTCCATTACTTCCATTCTCTTGAGCTTTTCTTCCAAACTCAGATACGGTAAGACCAACAATATCATCTCCGATGCTATCGGAATTCACATCACTCATAAATGCCACGACAGCAGTAGATAATTCATCTAATAGGTTATAATGTTTTCCTTGAATATCGCCTGGACCTTGGACTTGATCGTTGTGGGTATCAAAACCTTCAAGTCGAACCATATAAACTTTGGTTTGAATTCCTCCTCGAATTAATCGCGCTACAGTTTTCAATTGATTCGCCAAGTCAGTATCTGGATAATTGGCACCAGAAAAATTACTTCCACTGTTAAAAGAATTAGAAATAGCTTGCGCATATACATTTGAAACCGAGTCTGTATCCACTATATATTGCAACTCATTACCATAGTGAGAATCGGGGAATTCGGAAGGGTATTCTCCAGAAAGCCCACTCAAAATAGAGTAAAAGTTTTCGGAGTCTTGTCCGCTTAAATTAACGGCAAGACCGTGTTCATTTAAACCGTGAAATCCCAAAGATGTATTTCTAGATCCAATTTGAACCCCCAATGGGAAGTTTGTAGGTAATAAATTGGAATAATGGTTTTCCATAAAACGCCCAATCCAACCACTATTTTGACCATTATTCCAATTACTTCCATCATTCCCAGTATTATAGATATCAATAGACGCAAAATGACTTCTATTAGCCGAAGGATACCCTACAGATTGAATAATCTTTAGTTGGTCTTGATCAAATAAATTGTACATTCCAGAGAGTTTGGGATGTAACCCTATATCTTGATTTGTCCCATCGAGAGTTGAATCAATATCACTTAGGGGTAGCACTAAAGAGGACGGCACATGAATGTTAGGTCGCATGTTTACATAGTCCGAATATACACTTAATGGTATCACTGTATTGAGCCCATCATTACCTCCAGCGAGTTCAATAAGTACAATTTTTCGATTCGAAAAATCACAATTCGAAAAGCTATTCAAAAATTTGAAAGATGCATTTAATTGTATCGGCAACAAACCCGCTGCGGATGCAGTGCTTGTAAGCTTTATAAAATTTCTTCTTTTCATTTTTAAATAAATTTACATCAATTGAAATTCTGGTGCATTTATCAGCTTTGTAAAAAGCACATCCAAACGTGACTTGACCTGAACAGTATTTCCACTCTGAACATAACCGGCCCAAGCACCTGTCCAATAACCAGGATCTAAGTCGTTAAGGGTTTGAATAAAATAATCCAGGCGGTTTGCCGTAATACTTTCACAAAAAAGCAATTCCACAAGCTCAGAAACCAATACCGTTGAATCATAAGGATTGGAGATGTGATTGTTGTTATCAACAAACGCTACTGCGTTAAATTGTATCCATATGTTCTGATAATAAGACGCTCCGTTGGCATTAGTTTGAACCCCCAAAATTCTATTTTTTCCTGCAATAAGGGACTCGATTGTTTTGTAACGTGCTACAATGGTGTTAGAACTAAACCAACTGCGATCATAATCAGGACCTTGATAATCAGCGGGATATCCTGCAACAGTATCTGGTGAAAATATATTCATTCCGGCGCCAGGTAAAAATGTTTTGTGACAAAACTTATAATAGAAATTATAAAAATCTTGTTGTTCGGTTGTCCACGAGCTAGGCGGATTTTCGCTTGAAGCTTCAGGGTTTGGTATTGAAATGTCGAGCGCTGAAATAATTTGACTCAAAAGTTGAATTGGATTTTTAACAATACTTCCCACAATTTCGTTGGTTGTATCCGAATTATCCTCGTCATAGAAGTGCTCAGACATTAAAAGTGTTTGCACAGCAGCAAGGAGGTCATAGTCCGAATTTATGAGTTGGGTAGCTAACGGTGTTATGATGTCATTTTCTACAGACGCTCCCCATTTACTTTTTACAAAAAATTTATACAATCTGCGGCAATAGGACTTGGCTGTTTCTGATTGGGAGAAAATCATTTCCACAAAATCACTAAGTTCATTCGTAACTCCAGCAAGGTCGCTACCACCCTGAATGGTTTGATTGTTAAAGGCTTCACTAAATATTTTTGAACCTGTGTCATGCTGCGAGATATTCACATAGCCATAAGGAATATTAGTATCAGAGTCGATAGTATCTCTGTTTGGCTTTACTTTTATCCCAGAAAAGACTTTGGCTGCTTGTTGAATGTCAGTTTCTGTGTAATTAGTATAATTGCCCTCTGAAATTTGCGGACCTTTTAAAATCGTAAATAACTCCAAAAATTCGCGCGCATAATTTTCGTTTGGATTATTCTTATTGTTGGTTGTATTATCTAAATAATACAACATTGCATTATCGAAAGTTATTTTTTTAGCTAAAGTTTTAATGCTCCCGTATGCATAAAAATCTAAAAGTTTTAAATAGTCATAAAAATAAGCAGACTTGCCACTACCCGAATCCTTTGCAACCGTAAAACAGGTATGTAAAAAGAAAACTAATTTATGTTTTAATCTATTTTGCTGCATCATATTATACCACCACCAGCCTGAAATAACGGCTCGTTTTCTTGTCTGACCATTTGGGTAAGCCGAAGGTGGATTTCCGCTGTGTAACCAAAAACCATCTATAAAACCATTTGAATAAGAGTTTGGTGTTAAGTCATAAGGATCTTGCCAAGGTGTATCCGCCTCTTGAGAAAGCTCTGCAACAGCTTGCGAAGGAGTCAACGTTGCAAAATGAGCCAACGTTGCTTTTGAATAGTGAAAACATGCACGTCGTAAGAGATGCTTGGCTTTTCGAACGCCTAAAACGGAAGCTGATGGATTTAATGAAGGCATATTACACTACTACATGTTTATATTAGTTGAATTAAAAATAAGCAATTATTATTTAATTTTTATGTTTTTTTTTAGTAACGATAACTACAGCCCAAAAATAATGAGAAATTAAACATGCCATTGGCAGAATACATTGCCATAGAAATCAAAGAGGTCCACGAAAATGCAACTGAATATAATTTTAGAGGACATTTACAGCAATTTCTTAAAATCATTCCTTCCAGAACCCTTCAATTTCTTCTAAAGATTTTCCTTTTGTTTCTGGAATGTATTTATAAGTAACAATCATTATTATGACAATAAATGTAATAAATATAAAATACGGCAAAGAACCGTTCCAAGTTGCACTATTATTTATTTCGCTATCCATAACTATTGGAAAAGATTGCGAAACCACATAATTTGCAGCCCATTGCGCAGCTACCGCTGCAGACATCGCTACGCTTCGTATTTTATTTGGAAACATTTCTGAAAGCAATACCCAAACAACAGGCCCCATAGATAGTGCAAATGAGGCTATGAAAATTAACACGCCTAATAATGATAAGAACCCAACAGATTGCTGCTGTAAAGTAATTCCTAGTAATAAAAAACCAATGATCATACCAATAGACCCAATGTATAATAATGGCTTTCTTCCAAATTTATCTACCGTAAACATTGCAACAAAAGTGAATATAAGGTTCACAAATGCTAATAATATTTGCTGCACCAAAATATCTTCTTTACCAAAACCAAGTGCTTTTTCAAAAATATCGGCACCATAATATAATACTGCATTTATTCCTGTAAATTGTTGTAAAACAGAAAGGGCTGTTCCTATAACTATAATCCCAAGTATTAGTTTTGAAAAGTAGTTCACTTTAGTATTCGTATCGTTCGTTTTAAGAGAAGTTTTTATAGCTTCTATTTCTTTATTTGCTCGGTCTGCACCATGTATTTTGGTTAATACTATTAATGCAGTAGCATGATCCCCTTTAAGAGCTAACCATCGAGGACTTTTTGGAACAAAAAACAATAATATCAAGAATAAGCAACTTGGAATCAATTCTGACCAAAACATGTATTTCCATCCAAATGTTATATTTTCTGCTTCAGATAAATTACTTCCAATAAAATAGGTAGCTAAAAATACTACAAAAAAGCCAATAACGATAGCGAGTTGGTAGTACGTAACCATTTTTCCTCGAATATCACTAGGTGCAATTTCCGCGATGTACATAGGTGCATTCATAGAGGCGATACCAATACCCAATCCTCCAATAATTCGAAAGAAAACCAATAAAGAAACAGACTCTGAAAAAATAGATGGCAAACCAGAACCAAAGGCCGACAAAGAAAACAGTATCGCTGAAATTATTAAAGAGTGCTTTCTCCCAAACCTGATGCTTAAAGGA
>JBLFZF010000184.1:0-4258 GCA_047610145.1 Salibacteraceae bacterium
TTCATTAAAGGAAAATCAACCGATCACTGAGACACTTCCTTTTGCAAACACCATGATTTGGAAGCTGGATAGTTCACCTCAAATAGCCGAGTACGTAGTAGAGATATTTGAAGACAAAAAAGGCAACTTATGGTTTGGAACCATGGGGAAAGGTGCGGCTCGTTATGATGGAAAATCCTTCACTCATTTTACCAAAAAAGATGGTCTATGCAGTAATAATGTTAATAGTATTATTGAAGATAGAAAGGGGAATATTTGGTTCACTTCTATCCCGTCCAGTACCCCTGAAGATATTAGAGAGGGCGGAGTAAGTCTTTATGACGGCACCACCTTCACCAATTACCCAGCACAATAGAAGGTCTTTATGAAAAGTCCTATTACTCCATCTGTGAAGATAAAATAGGGAACATTTGGATTGGGGCAGCGAATTCTGGAGTGTATCGATATGATGGCGAAAAATTCAAGTTGTTTAACGAGACAAATCGCATGGATTTGATCCCAAGTTTTAGTGTTCAAAGTATTTTGGAAGATAAGAATGGAACGCTTTGGTTTGGTTTCTCGGGAGGACTGTTTCGCTTAAATGGCTCGGCTATTATAAATGTTACTGAAGGGGGACCATGGAACTAAAGAACAAAGGCGCGCACAAATCATAAAATGGCCCTAGTCGCTAAGGGGACTCCCGATCAAAACAAAAAATGCCTTAATGGAACAATTCCATTAAGGCATTTTTTTATCTAAAACTATTTTCGTAAAAACAATGTTATAAATTATTTTGAAATAAATTCTAATAATAAAAGTAACTTTGCAGCCTTTTTAAAAAAAAGATACAACTGCCATATCATTAGCAATCGCACAAAATACAATCCATGAATATTTACAAACAAATTGAAGCAGAAATTCAAGCCGCCTCTCATATCGTTATTACCGCACACAAATCTGCAGATGGAGACTCCATCGGTTCTTCTTTAGGCTTATTACATTTTATTGAAAAACTAGGTAAGAAAGCCGTTGTTTGTCACCCAGACCAAGCGCCGGAGTTTTTACACTGGTTAGATACTACGCCTATTCTGTTGATGGAAGAAAACCCTGAAGCAGTGACAGCGCAAATGCAAAAAGCAGATTTAATTTTCTGTTTAGATTACAATGCAACTTACCGTGTAGGGCCAGATATGCAAGTCTTGTTAGAAGAAGCTACTTGTAAGAAAATTATGATAGATCATCATTTGGAACCTGAAGATTTTCCTACGCTAACGGTTTCTGAAACAACGGCTTCCTCCACTGCTCAATTAATTGTAGATTTAATAGAGCAGTCTGGACATTTAGATTTGTTAGATGAAAAAGTTGGTACGCCATTATATGTAGGTATTTTAACAGATACGGGTAGTTTTAAATTCAGCTCTGTAAAACCACGTACGCATGAGGTTTTAGCTAAAATTTTAGCAGCAGGAGTAGCACATCATTTAATTCATGAAAAATTAAATGATACGAATACAGAAAGTCGTTTGCGTTTGCAAGGTTATGCAATGAGTGAAAAGTTAGAGATTTTATACGACCACAATGTTGCGATTATTTCTTTATCAAAAGAAGAATTGACCAAGTACAATTACAAAAAAGGAGATACCGATAGTTTGGCTAATTTGCTCTTGTCTATAAAAGGAATGAAGGCCGCTATTGTGTTTAAAGAGCGAGATGGAATTATGAAAATTTCTTTCCGTTCTAAAGGTGAAGAAAATCCGGTGAATGTTTTAGCAAAAGAACATTTTAACGGAGGTGGACATGCAAATGCTTCTGGTGGTATGAGTGATTTAACGGTAGGGGAGACCTTAGCAAAATTGAAAGAATTGATTCCTCAGTATTTTCAAAAAGAAGAGTAGCGTTTATGTCTTAGCAGAATATAATGATTTACTCACCATCTAGGTATGTTCAACATTAACCTTTGAGCTTGTTTTCTGCCTTTTGAAGATTTTCTTTATAAATTTTTAATGATTTATGAGAGACTTCTTTTCCTAAATCCACCGCTTTTTGATAACTAGACACGGCTTTTTCGTAATCTTTATAAGCTAGGTATGCTTCTCCCAAACTATCCCAAGTATTCGAAGAATTAGGGAATTTTAAAGTATTCTCTTTAAGGAACTCTAAAGCGAATTCTGGAGTATCCGAATTTAAAAAATCATATCCGAATTCGTTTAGTGTTCTTTCATCTGGATTATAAAAATTTAAAAAAACTGTTTTAAGACTATCGGCTACTTCCGTTTTCCCAGCTTCCAAATGTATTTTCATAACACCTTTCATCGTACTATTTGATGGATTCACTTTATAACCACTATACGCTGAAAGTCTATTGAAATAATCTTGTAATGCGATCATACCTCCTGCTGCTATAAACTTGGTATACGAACTTCTATTTGGATACCCTTGTAGTTTGTGTTCATCTTTTAAATTATTGGCTCGCAAATAAATCTGATGTAAAATTTCTTCAGCTTTTAAATTACTTCTATTCGATAGATAAATGATTGTAGTTTCATTATCATATAAAGCAATAAACGCACTGTTTCCGGCTAATGCGCCTCCATGTCCATGTAATCGTACGTTGATGTTTTTCTCTATAATGTCATCCCAAGTTCTAACCCAGCCATAACAATGCCCATGCTTGTTTGGTGTAAGCATAACTTTAGTCAATTCTGGAGATAACAAAGTGTATGATTTTACAGCTTCACTCCAAATAAATAAATCTTTAACCGTTGGAATGCATACCTCCAGCAGTATAAGCCGTTGATTGGTCTCTATAAGGTGCTTCAGTAGTTTTACCACCGTGTTCTGAAGTCCACCAATCCCATCCGTAAACTTCTTGATAACTATATGTAACCAGTCAGAATTAATAACGGTCCGGAAGATGAAGTCCCAAACCACTTCGTAATGGGTATAACTTTCTGTTAATTCCAAAAAGCTCCAATAATTGCTGGCCCCCAAATATGTTTAATGAAAAAATAACTACCTATGGTGAGAAAGATGCTAACTAGGAAAAGTATCAAAGCACCGAGCAGTTGCACAATTGGTTTCTTGAAAAACGTAAACCTACCGATGACAATTTCTGCTACGATTAAGTTAGGAATAAAAAAGAAAAAACTCATCACCTGATCAAATGAACCTTTAAAGGTTTCCGTATGAGCATACCCATCTGCTAGTAGCATCCAAAAACCATAATCTATCCGATACAACCATGAACCAAGTGCCAAAGCAAAAAGGCGCAAAGCCCAAGCTCGGTGTTGCTCAAATTGTTTTTGTCGAGCATATCTAACGGTTTGGATGGCGGCGATAAACATAAGAATACCATAAAGACTAAACCCCAGATCCATCACCCAGCCTCCAATGGTGCCTTTAAGTAAAATGAATGTTAATCCACCAATAGCAGCAGTTAGTGAAGCAATAATATAAAGTCGACCAACTAGACGGTGGAATATAGGGTAGCGTTTCCTTACGGGATTTATCAATTGGATACAACCCAATATTAGGATAATGCCTCCTGCTATAAAGTGGATGCCAATCCCTATAGTGGCAGAACTATTATTGGAATCATATAAACCTGGGAGGACTTCATTCCATTGCATTAGTTCACCGCTGAATACTGCAAAAACATAAAAAGCTAGAATATATAATCCAAAAATTATGGTGCTAATCCAGACCGTTGCCACCAAAAATATGCTCATATAATTTAATAGAATTGGAGCAATTGTTTTTGTTTTAGAAAGTGAGGGTTTTTTTATTTCAGACATGTTTATTTTTCTTTCCATTTTTGAATGTCTGTAATATCTTTATTTTTGTTGATTCTAATTCATAAATGACCAAATCATTTTCGCTGTTCTCTTTATTTTTTTTTCCAATGCTGTCTATTAGATTATTTGGATGGATAGATCCTAGGGACCAAGCCATTTTTAAATCACATAAATTGCTGTAGAGTAATTTGTTGATACAGTCTAGAATAGAAACAGCAGAACCTGCGAGTATTTTTGGATTATCGAAAGTTGCTAGTCTATTGTTATCAAGGACGACCTTTCCTCCGATATGAGTTTCATAGGTTCCCGATGTCATACCTGCAAACTGGGTACTATCACTGACCAAGATGGCTTTTTCTTGTTTTACTTTTAAAATGATTTTAAGGAAACTATCTGGCAAATGAAATCCATCTGCGATTATGCTTGCATATAAATTTTCGCTCGCCAATTGTTCGAAAATGAAATTTGAATTTCGTGGAAGAGAT
>JBLFZF010000185.1:0-4197 GCA_047610145.1 Salibacteraceae bacterium
AATGATTAAGTATTTAATTATTGATGACGAGTACATCGCCCACGATATCATTCAGGGCTATTGTGATATGTTGCCCAATATGCAGTGTATGAAAAATTGTCATGACGGATTAGAGGCCTTTGAATATTTGCACAAAAACCAAGTGGATTTAATATTTTTAGATTTAAACATGCCCAAATTGAAGGGTTTTGATTTTCTAAGAACGTTAAAAAACCCACCGAAAGTAATTGTAACAACGGCCTATCAAGAATTTGCAATGGAAGGGTATGAACTTAATATTTCAGACTATTTATTAAAACCATTTGGGTTTGAGCGTTTTTTAAAAGCCATTAATAAAACATTTAGCGTCCCTTCTATCAATCAATCTGTCTCCTCTCCTAGTCAGGGTATTTCGAAACGTATTTTTTTACGGAGTAATAAAAAGTATACACAGGTAAATATTGATTCCATTTTATTTATAGAAGCTTCGGGTAATTACACCCAAGTAACTACCCCCCTAGAAACGATTAGTATCCGAGAAAAAATATCAACAGTACTGGAGCTATTGCCAACAGCAGATTTTTTACAAGTCCATAAATCATTTGCAGTGGCTCCAAAACATATTAAAAGCATTGAAGGCAACAGGATATTTATAGCAGATACGATTATTCCGATTGGAAAATTATTTAAAGTAAATGTGAATCAAATACTGAAGTAGTGGAGAGACGGCAGACAACAGTTTGGCTTTGCTATTTAAGAAAGTTTTGTAGTCCTCAATAACAAAATGCTTCCATTAGAACTGGATACCCAAATTAAATTGCCCAGCGCCAAATTTCAACGTGTCGCCCCCAATTTCCCTTACCTGTACTCATATGCTATATCTTTGGTAACATATAAGTCGGTTTTAATTAAACGTATTAAGGCTTGTAACTCGTACTTTAAAAGAATATTTAGAACAGACTTGTCTGTATGTTGCAAATTAGTGTATGTTTGCATCGTTAAAGGCAACAAGAATAAATAAGATGAAAAAATTAAGCGTTAAAGAAAGAGTGATAGAAGCAGCCTCTAGGTTATTTTATAACGAAGGTTACAATCAAACCGGAATTAACCAAATTATTTCGGAAGCAAGTGTGGCGAAAGCAAGTATGTATCAACATTTTAGATCTAAAGAAGATATTGCTGTGGCCTATTTACAAGGTCGTCATATTATGTGGATGGGCAAATTGCAAAGTTTTGTTGCGGAGAATTCAGATGCTAAAGGAAAATTAATTGGCAGTTTTGATTATTTAATGCACTGGTTAGAAGAGGTAGATTATAGAGGCTGTGGTTTTCAAAACATCATTTGTGATATTCCGTTGGATCATCAAAAAATAAAAGACCAGGTACAATTACATAAATCGGAGTTACGCCAATGGATTCATACGTTAATTAAGGAAGATAATTCCCTATCCGTAAAGGATGCAGAGGCGTTAGGAGATGAAATTTTAGTGCTGCAAGAGGGCGCTATAATTCTATCTCAAATTCAAAAGGAAAGTTGGCCCATAGCTACTGCCAAAATAACTGCTCAAAGAGTATTCGCATAATAATAGGAAGGGGTATATACCGTACCCCTTTTTTAAAACACTAAATAAAACAGACTTGTCTGTACGTAAATTAAAAAACAATGATAAATATAGCTCTCCCCTTTACAAAAGAAAGTGCCTTAGCCAAGGTACAAGCTGCAGAAGATGCATGGAACTCCAAAAACCCCGAATACATTTCACAAGCCTATAGCCTGGATTCGCAATGGCGAAACAGAAATCAATTCTTCACCGGTAGATCGGCCATTGTAGATTTTTTAACTAAAAAATGGAAGACCGAATTAAATTACACCTTAAAAAAGCACTTATGGGCATTTACGGATAATAGAATTTCGGTTCGATTTGAATACGAGTGGCAAGATGCCCAAACTAAACAGTGGTATCGCACACACGGAAATGAACACTGGGAATTTGATGCACAGGCAAAAATGAGATTTCGCGATATGAGTGCGAATGATATTCCCATCCAAGAATCAGATAAAAAATTATAATCAATACTTTAAATTAAATACAAAAAAAACAGTACCATGAAAAATTCAATACAGTATATTTTAGTAGCGATCCTACTTAACATGATAACGGTAATGCCTGCTAAGGCGCAACTACCAGACCCAGGATTTACGATTGACAATTCCACCGCAATTGTGATCACCGATCCTCAAAATGACTTTTTAAGTCCCCAAGGAGTCACCTGGGGAGTTGTTGGGGAGAGTGTCACCAAAAACAAAACAGTCGAGAACCTAGAAACCCTCTTCAAATTAGCGGAGGCAAACAATATTAAAGTTTTCATATCTCCTCATTATTATTACAAGCATGATCATATCTGGCAATTTGAAGGCGCTTTGGAAACCTTAATGCATAAAATATCCATGTTTGATCGCGGTGACCAATTAAAGGTGGAGGGATTTGAAGGATCCGGAGCTGATTTTTTGGACCGGTATAAAAAGTACATCGAAAAGGATTTTGTAACGGTGGTGGGACCCCATAAAATTTATGGCCCAGAACAAAATGACTTGAGTCTTCAGTTAAGAAAGCAAAAAATTGATAAAGTCATCTTAGCCGGGATGTCGGGTAACCTGTGTGTTGAATCTCATTTACGAGAACTGTTAGAAGACGGATTTGAAGTGGCTGTTGTGGGAGACGCCACTGCATCTGCAATTGTTCCTGGATATGATGGGGATATGGCCGCACAAACTAACTTCCGATTTTTGGCCAGCCATGTGTATGCCACACGTGAACTACAGGAAGTTATGGAATCCAATACCAATTCTACGACCACCACATTTAACACCATAAAAGTAAATGGATTAGATATATTTTACCGGGAAGCAGGCTCCAAAACCAAACCCACTATTGTATTGTTACATGGCTACCCTACCTCTTCACATATGTTTAGAAATTTAATAACAGACCTGTCTGTTCATTATCATGTGTTAGCACCCGATTATCCGGGGTACGGAAGAAGTGAACAACCAGCCATGAAAGATTTCGAATACACTTTCGATAATATGGCTCTTATAGTAGAAGACTTCCTAGGCGCATTAAACGTAGCGCAATACAGTTTATACCTTATGGATTATGGGGCTCCTATCGGGTTTAGAATTGCCACAAAACATCCTAAACGAGTACAGTCGCTAATCATTCAAAACGGCAATGCGTATACCGAAGGCTTACGTGATTTTTGGATTCCTATCAAGAAATACTGGAAAAACAATACCCTAGAAAACGGTAAAGCATTAGAAGGGTTCCACTCACCGGATGGCCTAAAGTGGCAATACACCCATGGGGTTCAAGACGTATCAAAAATAAGTCCTGATAACTGGGAAATTGATCTGCAACATTTATCTCGACCAGAAAACAATGACATCCAATTGGCGATGTTCTACGATTACAGAACCAATGTTCCATTGTATCCAAAATGGCAAAAATACATGCGCGATAATCAACCCCCAACACTAATAGTTTGGGGTAAAAACGACTATATTTTTCCAGCAGAGGGTGCTTTTCCGTATAAAGAGGATTTGAACAATTTAGAGTTTCATTTACTAAACACAGGTCACTTTGCTTTAGAAGAAAAAGGAACAGAAATAGCCCACTACATTTTAAACTTCCTACAAAAGAACCATATCAAATAAAGTATCGCATACGGATATGGATCAGGTAAGAACTCCAACTGCAACACCTTCTTACCGGGTCCTCTCCATCTCATAAATAACATATTCATTGAATTTAAATTAAAAAACATGAAAACAATTAATTGGAAAAATGCCATAATAGCAGGCGTAATTGGAACTATTTTATTTGACCTTTCGGGGTTTGCTCTTACCGGAAACTGGTGGGACATTCCTGGAATACTAGGTGCTAAAACAGGATTAGGATTATCTTATGGCGTAGTAGGACACTATAGTAATGGCGTATTGTTAGCCATTTTATTTGCCGGATTAGAACCCTCACTAATGGGCCCCAAATGGTTTAGACCCATTTTATTTGTCTTGGCTGAAATGGTGGCATTAGTATGGTTGTTTATGCTTCCGCTTTTAGGAGCTGGAGTAGCCGGAATCGATATGTCGCCTATGATGCCTGTAATCACCACAATTCGACATTTAGCTTTTGCTATCCCCCTAATTTACTTCATTAG
>JBLFZF010000186.1:0-4094 GCA_047610145.1 Salibacteraceae bacterium
TCACAATAATGTTTTCGAAAGAGGAATATGTATTGAGCTGCTTTTGTTTTAGACGTTCACCATCCGGAGTCATATATATAACCGCATCGTATTTTTTATCTGCGAGTAATTGATCTAACAATATGGCCAGCGGCTCTACTAGCATAACCATACCAGCACCCCCACCAAATTGATAATCATCTACTTTTTTATGTTTACTCGTAGAATAGTCTCTTGGATTATGAAAACCAAAACTAACCATATCGTTTTCTATAGCGCGTTTTACAATAGATTCCGAAAAAGGTCCCACAAATATTTCGGGGAATAAGGTAACGATATCTATATGCATAGTCTTAATTTCAAAAAGGAGGTTATTCTCCGCTTAATTGCTTGTAACGTTGAATGAATTTTTGGTTTTCAGGATCAAGCTTTACCGCTAATGCAATTACATTAAAGGCTTCATTATTATTTCCTTTCGATTGCAAGTACCTAGAGTAGTAATCAAAACCATCAACCAATGCTCTTTCTGTTTTGGTATTTACGTTATATCCGCCCATTTCTGCTTGGGCTTTGAAATACGCCATTGAGTTTTCAATTAGTTCTTTCCCTTCTTTGTTTTTATTATACAGCATTAATACTCCATGTATCAATTGAACTTCTTTATTCTCAGGATCTATTTTTGCAACTAACTTATAGTAATACGAAGATTTAGAGTAATTATCCATTGCTAAATAGCTTTTACCCTCCACTAGGCCTAACTCCATTAAATCGTAAATGAAATCTAAATTTTCATCAAAAATGTACTCGCCACCTTTACTTTTAATTTTGTCATCTTTCTTTTTGAACTTGGCGCCATATTTTAGCGCATCTTTTTTTGCTTTAGCTTCTGGATAGAATTCTTCTAATTCAGAATCATTTGAAAGATCCACTAAGCAAAGAGATACCCACAAGTAGGGTTCGCTTTCGCTTTTGTACTTGTCCTTTTCGGTAAGTTTCATGGCCTTTACGAAGCAGTCCTCGTAATTTCCCATCACGTAGAGATCTACTAACTTGGAATGTTTAGCTCCCGCTACTTGAGAAAAAGAGTTAAGCGAAAAAAATACTGCTAAAAAGGTTGTGCCTATAAGTTGTTTAATAACCATATGATTTTTCATGTTAGAACAAATTTTTTGTGCCACTTTTGGCTTGCTGTCTTAGAGAGCTCCACTAAATCTATATTTAGTAAAGTACATGCAAAAATAAGTTTTGCGTGGAAACAATAAGTATTCCAAAAATAAAAAACAATGAAGCAGTCCATTGGTCAAAGAATCACAATAAGCAAAAAGGAATCTGAAACGATTATTAGAATTAATGGCACCGTGGAAGGCTGGATGAATCACGCTTTGCTGGGGTGGGTTTTTTTGTGGTCAATGACTGGATTATACGTAATTTACTTTTTGTTTTCTGGTAAAGCACAAGATGATCAGTACTTTTTCTTTATCACATATTTAACATTTTGGTCGTTCTTTGAATACAAGGCCGTATATAGTTGGTTGTTTAGGGTGAAAGGATACGAATTAATAAAAGTATTACCGGATGCTGTTTATATCAAAAGAGGTGTTTTCTCTTTTGGTAAAATGAAACGTTATGTACGGGAGAATATAAAAGATTTGAAAAAAGTATCGCAAGAAAATAACTCCTTAAGTTCGGTATATAACAAGTCATTTTGGGTAATGGGAAATGAACAGATTATGTTCAATTATATCGGAGAAAATGTAGGATTTGGAATGCATTTAACCCAAAAGGATACATCTGCATTACTACTCTTGGTTCGAAAGATGCTAAAAAAGAAGTAGAAATATTCATAGTTGGGAGAGTAAATAACTTTGGGTATATAAAATATGCCACAAGCGACTAAGTATTGAACCGGTAAAAGTATTCCCGTTAGGGATCGAATAAAATAACACATAACATACGGGGCAAAAGGAGGTTATTTAATTTGAATAATTCTTTCCTCTATATTCACTGTTTTATCAGAGGTAACTTCTTTGGTTTCTACACTATACGTTACCCATCCGGTGGTTCCATGTATTCTTGATGCCGTCCAAATTGTATTGGTTAAAGCAGGTAGGTCTTTTATATCGGGCATCTTGTCTCCAAAAGTGCCTATACTTTTTAAGTATTCATACGTTACTTTAGTTAATTGATCTGAATCAACGGTTTGGGTCATTCTAATGACAGAGTTATCGTTTTCTTCATTGATTTCATCCAAGCTAAGGATAACTTTCACGTCAAATGGGTCAGTACCATAATTGTTAGCAAACTGCATTTGGCCGGTTAACTCTTCATTTAGGGTATACAAACCGCCATGAAATGTGTAAAACTGGATAGCGTCTTTTATAGCGTTGGATTCAATAGACTCTTTGGTGCTGTAAGTCGCTAAGGATTGGTTGATAATTTCCTCAGCACCGGGTAATTTCTGGAGTTCTTTTTTCAGCGGCTTCATAACTTTTCGCATATAATCTCTCACTTCTTTCCAGTTTAAAACTTCTTCTACCGCACCGAATTCATCCGTTTTTATTATGACTGAAATATCTTCAGCCGCTTTTGATATTTTTTGAGCCAGCTCATTCTCTGTATCAGTTTTATAATTCTTATACAACCATTCGATAGTAAAACTGTGGGCTGTTGAATCTTTGATTGTAATTTCTATTTCGTAGTTAATCATTGATCTTGAAGTGGTGTCTTGCTCTTTTATCGTATACTTTTCATAAGATACTTCATACGTTTCCTGGTCTCCTAAATTCCAATATCCAATGACTTGAACGGTGGAATCTGACATGTTGATTTGCCCGAAAACAGTGTGGGTAGATAAAATAAGGAGAAGCAAAACAAGTTTAAATTTCATAATGGTAAAATTGGGAGGCATATAGCTAGTTCATGAATTAAGGTTTTAAATAAACCAAGGTCACTGATTTAATTGCGTATTAAAAGTAAGTAATATGCTATTTAATGAGTGGGTAATAACAGGTTTACTCATTTTTTTTATGTTTAAACAAATATTGTGGAATAAGACTTAAACTAAGTATGTCTCACTTATTTGTTCTTTACATAGATTAACTTGTGTTTGCTTTTGGGACTTTCCCGTTGCTCGAGTTCAAACTTTCCAATAGATTTAATTAATGGGGTTAGTTTGTCAAACCCATAATTACGAGAATCAAAATTAGGTTGTTTTTTTTGTAATAAACTACCCACATCTCCTAAGAAAGCCCAGCCTTCTTCATCCGATAAATCAGAAATAGTAGCCGCAATAAGTCGCGTAACTTTAGGAGTGATTTTATCAATACTTTCTTTGGCTGTATCTTTTTGAGTGACGTTCTCTTTTTTCTCCGTCTGTTTTCTGATAATTTCAATGTAAATGAATTTGTCGCAGGCTACGATAAATGGATTGGGTGTTTTTTTTTCGCCAATACCAATTACTTGCATACCCGCTTCTCTTAGACGAGTCGCAAGTTTAGTAAAGTCGCTATCACTTGAAACTAAGCAAAACCCACTTACTTTTTCAGAGTAAAGAATATCCATGGCATCAATGATCATTGCCGAATCGGTCGCGTTTTTACCCGTAGTATATGCATATTGCTGAATAGGGGTTATGGCATTTTGTAGCAACATGTTTTTCCATTTACTTAAATGCGGACTGGTCCAATCTCCATAAATACGCTTAATAGTGGGGTTGCCATATTTGGCTATTTCTTCCATCATTTCTTTTACATGAGCAGATGGTATGTTGTCTCCGTCAATCAAGACAGCTAAATTTGAATTCATACTAATTGTTATTTGCCTTTCATATATTGGAAGGCGATTTTGATTAAGGGCAGTAAGGTACTAATTATTGTGTAAAAGGTATTCTCTTGGTTTGGGTTTAACTCTTACGTACCAAAAAAAAGGTAAACAAATTCAGGATATGCTTAAATGGTAGAAGTGCTTTTTTTGAATAGGGGAATCTGTTAAAATACACGGTTATTGACTTAGCCATTTGTCAGTTTCCAATATTGAATATTCAAAATTATCTGACCATTCTGATTTTAAAGGGGAAACTTGTCTTCCACGTCCTCCTCTAGTCATTCCTGCTTTTT
>JBLFZF010000187.1:0-4066 GCA_047610145.1 Salibacteraceae bacterium
AGATAAATTGTTCTGTATTGGTGGCTATTCTGGGCGAAAAGGTTGGATAAGAATCTCCACTACCTATCATTAATAACCCAATTGATCCGATAGCAATTAAAGCCCAGAAAAACCAAATGAACCTAAACCGTCTTTTTTTACTAGGTATTTCTGCCCGATAAACTTTTGACGAAATACTATTCCATAAAGCTTCGCTATCCACCCCTTCCAAAGAAGTGGACTGTGCTAACCTATTTTTTATTTCTTGTTCTAATTGATCCATATTAACTTATCGAATATCTATAATCTCCAAGCAGGGAATTCAAGCTTATGGGCTTTGCTTTGAGCCATGCCCTAGCTCTAGCCAATCTTTTTCTACTCAAGTTGATTTTTATGCCAAGTATTTCTGCGATTTCTTCATGACTAAAATCATCTATTAGAAACAGCATAAATACCTCGGAATACTTCTCTGGCATTGTCTTTAAGAACCGGATGAGTTCTTCATTACTCAAGTGACTCAAAACCGATGGGTCAACTGATTCTTCCTGTTTTTCATTGATAAAGGGTGTAAACCTCGATCCGCTTTTATTCTGCTTTAAACAGTTATTGATCACAATTCTACTTGCCCAAGAGTGGAAGGCTCCTTTTTCTGAATCGAATTGTTCTATTTTACTGAAGATCACTATAAAAGAGTCTTGTAACACATCTTGTCGGGTGGAAATATTGTTCAAATACCTGCTACATAATGCATTTAGGTAAGGTAGCAATAGTTCATAAAGTTCCTTTTGAGAGGAATTATCCCCTATTAAACACCCTTCTATACAATCTCTGCTAATTTTCATAGTGTTATAACAATTCTAGTGCTTTTCTAGCACTAGAATTGTTACAAAATATCTGTCGCTATACATCGTTCGGCAGGTTTATTGAACGTAATAATCAATCAAACCATCGCATTCTACACTTCCGGGAGCTCTAAAATAGGCCACATAATGCCAATCCGCACCTTGATGTTCATGATTGCCAACTGGTGGTGCAATGAGGTACGCTACAGACATAGTATTGTCACAGTAAACGGTCACTATATAATCTGTCGTAATATCTGACCATTCTCCAGACCCGGTGGAAGAAAAACTCAGGGTAAATGTACTATCGTTTAAGGCATCCCAAGTACCTGCGGAAATAGGAACCCCTGCATAAAAACTGTCAAAAGTGAGATCATCATTAAAGTCTATCGTCTGTTCGTTTGCCATCGAACTTGTTTGATCATACCATACCATAGAAGTGAATGATTGAGGTGGGTTGAGAGTAAGACTGTCGAGCCGTAATTCCTGCTTTTCTACCTTATACATTTCCCATGTCCCTACTATTTTGGCAGGCTCCGTTTGTTCTACTCCCGTTACTTTTGTTTCATTTACATCCAAATTTTCTTTTTTACAGGACCCTAAAAGAAGAGTACTACTAATGTAAAAGAGCAATAAACTAAAATTAACTGTATTTTTCATAATTCTATATTTTCTGATATTTATAAAGTTTGATAAAGGTGTAACGTTACAATCCTATTATCCTCTTCGATCCAAAAGCGTGACAAAATATTTTAAATAAATTAGTCCTCCTTTCTTCAACCTTATCAATATCACCATTTAAATGATGTCTGTAATTTACAAATACCTCCTTCCAACCTTGCGTTCAATAGGTCTTTTTGTTACACATCTGGAGTTGTTTGAATAGATTAACAACGTCTGGGTAATAAAAAAACGGCTTCCAAACGTAAACCCCTCCATATTGACCTGGTTGAACTGCTTTTACGTAATCTATTTGAAAGAGTCTTGAACCCGCCTTAAACTGTGGCTTTCTTTGTCTGACCCTGTATAACAGTTACTCTTCAGTACGATTTCAATTTGATTACGCGTGAAATCATTAGCTTGGATTAATTCTTAGACTTACCCATTAATGACACGTGGGGATTATGTACCCCCTAGAATTCAAAACCGAGATGAAATCCCACAACAAGCTCCAACTCTTTACCGGCATTGATGCCCAGTACAGGGCCAAAATGAACCCATTCTTTTGGTCTATAGTTAAATTCCGTTTCCACATACCCGGAAACAATCAAATCGCGATGACCATGCGGAAACGTAAGATTTGGACCGGCATTAATAGTTAACCAAGAGACGGGATTGTAAGAACCCAAAAATGCGAGCTGATGGATGTTTTCATTTTCTTCTAAATATAGAACGGTATACCCCAAACCAGCACCCCATACATGATTCATCCAATAGGTAAAATGAAATTCAGTACCAAAAGCCCCATGGCCTGATTCTGGGATGTAAGCGTAAATACCGGAGGTGATAATTTCATACACCGCTGTTCTTCCTGCGTGCTCTTCCGTTACCTCCTGATGCGCATGTTCTTCTTGTGCGTACCCTTTAGGAGTAGCGGTTAAGAATAACAGGCAACTCCAAACTATTAATCTAATCATTTCATTTTATTTACCACCTAAAACTAAACTTTACTATGGTATGATTTACCGTTATTTTCCTTCTTTTTTTTTTCTACACAAGACCAATTTTCAGCACCGACAGCTGGCGCATTTACCTTATTATCAAAGACCTTGCTTCTCTTGGAGTTCTTTTATTTCTGAAAGCCGAGTTATGGCATTGGTATTCTCCGGGTGGAGCGCCAACGATTTTTCTTAATTTATGATGGCATTATTCCCATCCTTGTCTATTTCATAAGCCTCTCCTAAACTATCGTACAGATTAGCGCTATTAGGCATTAGCGTGGTTCCGTATTGAAAAACCTTAATAGCAGCAGCCGCATTTTTTTTAGAATATAACCATTCATATCCCATGGGCTTGATCATGGCTTCAAAACCCATCGCCTTGTATTCTGCTTCGGTTATTACCGCATCGCCAATGAGTTCTTCGATAAATAAAGTAGGATGATTTTCATCATTGTACTTCAGGTACTGTTAGTATCCTGCCGACTCTTTTGAAAACAACTCTGGAATCATCTTGCTATGATTGCCCTTTTTCAATTCCTTTTTCAAATCAATTTCCACAAATTCTGAATGATCATTAAATAGATACACCCGCACTATTAGCTTCTCTAAATCGTAAATGGTAGAATATTGGGTAGCTGCTAGTTTAGTGCTGGCTTGTGAGAAATTACGCATGGCTTCGCCACAATAGTCAAGCGTGGGTTTACTATTGGAGGAGTTAATGAACTTGCGGCCATTTTGATAATAATCCAAAATTACACTTTACCTGCGGTGAGACTTCGTGTTAACGTACTACGAGAAAAGGACTTTGATAACCCCGATTTTAAGCATTAAATATAGCGCGTGTTACCCACAGTTTATTCTTCAATTTCCTTATCTCTTTCTTCTAGCATTTTTTCTCTTTCATTTTCAGCCTTGTCCCATAATTCCAGACTTTCTGGGTTCTCTTGAGCATCCAAAACCGCTTGCACGTATTCTGGATTATCAGGGTACTTCCAATTCATCCAAGTTTTTGTCGGAAGAGCCAAAAGAAAAATTACCATAGGTACGTAAATAGCAATCCTTTTTAAAATGTTGGTGTAGAAATTATCAGTGGTTCCTCTGTTTTTAATTACAGCAGTGATTGTCACAATTGCCATTCCAAATAATCCAATCATCAACATGGGTTTGGAACCAGGATATGACTGAAACCTAAATAAAATGCCTATGGAAGATAAACTTAATGCCAGCCCAGTTCCAATTGCTCCAATAATTCGACCTTGGCTTATTCCTATATAGCTTTCTTTCTTCAATATATTTCTCAATCGGAGATTATTGAATAAGGCAAACCCGAAATTAAAGTAAATTATAGAAAGGATTGAAAGGGATAAAACCCATAAAGCTCCATGAGATGGTATATCGAATAGCCTCATTATTAAAGCAATAATTGCTAGACTAATTAAAATTATTTCTGTCTTTTTCATATTTGGGGTAATTGTGGGTAACGTTGTTGTATATGGTTTGTTGCGTGTTTTAAGCAACTAATTTAGTAAATAATTACGGACAAAGAAAGTCCGCGAGGACTTTCGCAAGTATGCTAGAACTAGC
>JBLFZF010000188.1:0-3922 GCA_047610145.1 Salibacteraceae bacterium
CATTTTTGCATATGTAATAGCGCCCGATAATTCAGAAAATGCCAACCAGATGCATTTGTCCATTCATTCTAAACCACCCGGTTTTCGTGTGAGTATGTTATCCATTCCGTTAGACGGAAAGCCGAAAAAATCAGTTTCGAATTACTTTCTTGGTTTTCCTAATACAGTTACCGAAGTTGCAATTGAAAGTTATAAAATTATTGGCAGTACCATAGAGTACGTTGAATATTCAGATGAACCCTCATTGAAAATTGTGAAACAGCTTGATTTGGATGCATTTTCGGGAAAACAATCTATTGCATCAGTTGAACAAGATTTGATCAAAAAACGTACTTTTTACTTAGGAACGGATAAATATGGAAGAGACTTACTAAGTAGAATGTTGATCGGCTCCAGAGTCTCTATTTCTATTGGGATTGTAGCGGTTTTGATTTCTTTAATTGTTGGAATCTTTTTTGGAGCAATTGGTGGGTATTTTGGCGGTAAAGTAGACGCCCTAATTATGTGGCTCGTTAATATCATTTGGTCGATACCTACACTTCTTTTGGTCATTGCGATTACTTTGGCTCTAGGAAAGGGGTTTTGGCAAGTTTTTGTTGCAGTTGGCTTATCAATGTGGGTCGAGGTGGCACGTGTAGTTAGAGGTCAGGTTATCAGTGTTAAAGAGATGCAGTATGTAACCGCTGCAAGAGCATTGGGTTTTGGTGATTTCAGGATCATATTCAATCATATTTTACCGAATATTATGGCGCCTGTAATAGTAATATCGGCAGCAAATTTTGCGTCGGCGATATTAGTAGAGAGCGGCTTAAGTTTTCTAGGTTTGGGTGCGCAGCCGCCAATACCAAGTTGGGGAAGTATCATTAAAGACCATTATAGTTATATTATTCTTGGCAAGCCTTATTTAGCAATGGTTCCGGGTGTTGCGATAATGTTAATCACATTAGCTTTTATGATGATGGGAAATGCACTACGGGACGCACTGGATGTAAAGGAGTAATGTTGGTTTTTTTAAATGTCTTATTTAGTGAAGTGGAAATACGAGGTGACTTTCTTCTTGCTGTAAAATAAGTTCTAAAAAGGTAATTGTTGAAACCTCGTAGGATAGTTTGCAGAATTAGTCTCTTAATCCGGTTTTTAATTTTTTTGCCAGTATGTTGATAATACTGGAATTATTTATTTCTTAAATTGGGAATACAAAGTTGAAATAGCTTCGAAAAGAGAAGTGATCAGAAAACAAAGATGTTTAACTCATAGGGGTCAAGTCTAATAGGTTCTATTTACCACTCATTTACTTTATTGGCATCCATTTTTAGGAAGATAAACAGTAAAATAGTAAATCCCCACAAGCCAGAACCGCCATAGGAAAAGAATGGCAATGGCACTCCAATTGTTGGAAAAATGCCAATAACCATGGCAATGTTCACAAAGAAATGTGTAAATAAAATACCGGCAACGCAATATCCATAAACCCTGCTGAACTTTGTTTTTTGTCTTTCCGACAAATAAATTACCCTAAGAAATAACCCAACAAATAAGGCGATCACCACTAAAGAACCTACAAAACCCCACTCTTCGCCCACGGTGGTAAAGATATAATCTGTGTGCTGTTCGGGTACAAATCCCCCTTTGGTTTGCGTTCCCTCAAGAAAGCCTTTACCTATCCACCCTCCGGATCCGATGGCAATTTCAGATTGGTTTGTATTATATCCAATTCCTTTTAAATCTACTGTTTTACCTAGTAAAATATTAAAACGATCGCGATGATGTTGTTTGAACACATTTTGAAAAACATAGTTTACAGACAAAACAAATCCTGACATTAATGCAAATAGAATACCGCTTAAGAATATATTTCTGTCTGCCGACCTTGATTTAAAGTGTACAATTAGTATTATTAGTAACGCAAGAAGTATCACGTATTGAGGCTCTAACAACAAGGTTAGCATAAACAGTAAAATGGTAATGAACCCCGTCCAAATATACCATGCGGGCAGACCTTCTCTATATAATACAATGAGGAAAACACTGTATATTAAGGCGCTTCCGGGGTCTGGCTGTGGCAGGATGAGAAGGACTGGTAAAAACACAATTGCTAGGGCTTGTATTTGACGATGGACTTCCTTTAGGTTTATTTGGGAGTCACTTAAATATTTTGCTAAAGCTAATGATGTAGCCGCTTTCGCAAATTCAGAGGGTTGAATCGTAAAGCTTCCAACTCCATACCAACATCTTTGTCCTGCTATGGTTTTGCCAAACAGAAATAATCCTGCTAAGGATAACAAAGAAATCACAAAGATAATACTGGCATATTTTTCGTAAAACTTTCCGTCTATACCTAGAATAATAAAAATTAAAGGAATAGTCAATAGTATAAATACAAGCTGTTTCTGGTAAGTATCCTCAATAGAAGACAATGAGGAGGAGTATATGTTTAACCACCCCATTATTACTAATGCGCTATAGATGATAATACAAGTCCAGTCAAGGTTTTTCTTTATGCTTTGGTTTTTCATTTGAAATGAATCTCTTATTAATTTTGCTTAGTAGAGTCTATCGCGATTTCTGTTTTTTGTACTTTATCTTTAGCATTAGAGTCTTTAGGGGTGCTTTCGATAGCACTGCCTTCCTTCATGCCGCCCAATATGGCATATCGATCTTTTAAACTGATATTTAAAACTCTTGTTTCTAAATCGGTTCGGGTTATTTTTTTTCTAAGATATTTTTCAATCATCAAACTGGCAATTGGTCCAGCTATCGTTGCTCCAAATCCCCCGTTTTCTACCAGAATGGCAATGGCAATTTTAGGGTTGTCTTTTGGGGCGAAAGCCACAAATATGGAGTGATCTTTAAGTTGAACTCTTTTTCCTCCAATTTTAGCAAAGTTTTCTGCCGTTCCTGTTTTACCGGCAATATCTATACCTTCAACTCGGAGTGAGCTGGCCGTTCCGAGATTATAAACATCAAATAAGCCACTTATCATGGGTTTAAAATGTTTTTTATCTATGGTTGTTACGTGTTTTTCAGTGAACTTTTTGTCGATGCTTGCACCCTTAATTTTTTTGATGATATGGGGAGTATAATAATATCCTTCATTGGCTACAGTTGCCATCATATTGGCTAGTTGGATAGGTGTCATTAAAACTTCACCTTGACCAATGGAATTTGAGATGATAGTAGTGCCCCTCCATCCGCCGTTAGGGTAGATTTTTTTATAGGTATTAGAATCTGGAATATTTCCTTTCTTACCGGTAGGTAAATCATATCCCAAAAAATCACCCAACCCAAAGCTTTTTACATGATCGCTCCATACGTCAACGGCATAAGAAGGTTTTACGTATTTAGCTATAGTTTTCAGATAGACATTCGCAAAATAAGTATTACAGGAATTATAAATTCCATTATTTAATTTGTGCGGACCGAAACCGTGACATTTCATAAATCGGCCTCTGGCGTAACTAAAGCCATGATGACACATAAACGTTGTTTCCGTATCTACAACTCCTTCTTGGAGTCCTATTAGTCCTGTTAGTATTTTAAATGGAGAGCCAGGGGGATATTCTGCTAACAAACCTCTGTCGTAAAGTGGTTTTGCGATAGAGTCGTAGTATAAAAGGGTATAGTTTTTAGAGCGCTGTCTTCCAACAAGAATAGAAGGGTCGTAAGATGGAGCAGTGACAAGTGCTAAAATTTCCCCAGTCTTAGGTTCGATAGCTACTATTCCGCCTCTTTTGTTGATCATCAACTGTTCCCCATATTTTTGAAGTTCAGCATCAAGAGTCAGGTTTATATCTTCTCCTTGTACAGCTATGGTGTCATATTTACCGTCTTTGTAAGACCCTATTACTCTATTGTATTTGTCTTTTTGGAAGTATTTAATACCTTTTATTCCGCGCAAGACTTCTTCGTAACTTTCTTCAAC
>JBLFZF010000189.1:0-3827 GCA_047610145.1 Salibacteraceae bacterium
GGAATTGTCGCTCTGCGGCAGTTCTAAGCATTAAAGAAGGCTCCGCCTATTGCAACAAAATAAGAGTCAATAGTTGGTGAGCCAACATGAATCATAGGGGCTACCGTAGCGCAGAGTGATAGTACCAGCGGAGAAATTAGGGTTTGATTCTATTCTATTTTTAGTAAAACGAAAAAAGGTTATTTTACATTCAAATAAACTTTTTCATTTTATGGAGGAACAAAATTCAATTCAAGACAAAACCCATTCTTGCTCAAACTGTCATTCCCGCTGGCGCTATCGCTCTGCGGTATTGTCAGGCATTTAAGAAGTCTCTGACTTCAATTGAAAACCATAATAAGTTAATAGTTGGCAGAGCCAAAATGAATGCTAGATACTACTGCAGAGCGATAGCACCAGCGAGATAAAACTCCAGTAAGGAGAGAAGGTAGAGCTGACGAGGTAGCAGATTTAGTTGTTTATTTAGCCTCTGATAACAGCTCGTTTGTAACAGGTGCTAATTTTGATATTAATGTTGGATTAGTATTTTCCTAAAAAAACAATATATTTACAAGAATGAAAAAAGTAATAACTTTCGGAGAAATCATGCTTCGATTAACCCCTCCAAATTTAAGAAGATTTTCTCAAGCAAATTCTTTTGAGGTAATCTATGGAGGCGGTGAAAGCAATGTAGCAGTATCATTGGCCAACTATGGAATTCCTGTTGACTTTGTAACTCGACTTCCTCAAAATGACATTGGGCAATGTGCCTTGATGGAAATGCGCAAACGAAATGTAGGAACGGATCATATCGTCTACGGAGGAGATCGGCTAGGTATTTATTTTTTGGAAATAGGTGCTGTCAATCGTGGAAGTAAAGTTGTTTATGATCGAGCACATTCTGCCATGTCAGAAATTCAAGCAGGAATGGTTGATTGGGAAAAAGTATTTAAAGATGCTGATTGGTTTCATTGGACAGGTATAACTCCAGCAATTTCGCAAGGAGCGGCAGATGCTTGTTTGGAAGCAATTCAAGTTGCCAATAAAATGGGAGTAACCGTTTCGACTGATTTAAACTACCGAAAAAAACTTTGGAAGTATGGAAAAGAACCAGGAGAGGTTATGCCAGCTTTGGTAGAAGGTTGTGATATTATTTTGGGAAATGAGGAAGATGCAGAGAAGCATTTTGGTTTACACCCAGAGGGACTTGATGTTACAGCAGGACATAAAGTGGATGCTAAATCCTATTTATCGGTTTTGCAACAGTTAATGGAAATGTTTCCTCGGGCAAAGAAAGTTATTACAACTTTAAGAGGATCGATTAGTGCTTCTCATAATACTTGGTCAGGCGTTTTATATGATGGTAAGACTTTGTATGAAGCACCAACGTATCAAATTACTCACATAGTTGATAGAGTAGGAGGTGGAGATAGTTTTATGGGAGGGTTGATTTATGGTTTGTTGCAATATCCTGATGATGATCAAAATGCATTAAATTTTGCAGTTGCTGCTTCTTGTTTGAAGCATACCATTTATGGTGATGCAAATTTAGTAACTGTTGATGAAGTAGAAAAATTGATGAGGGGTGATGCAAGTGGAAGAGTATCTAGATAATTTATTTTTTATTAAAGAAGATGGAATCAAGAGAACCTAAAAATCTTGAATGCATAATTTAATTTTGAATCGATAACTTAAGAATGGCAAGATTTACAAGAATAGAAGTCGCATTAAAAATGAGAGAGCAAGGAATGGTTCCGCTCTTTTATCATTCGGATATTGATATTACAAAAACATTATTGCAAGCTTTATATGATGGAGGAGCAAGACTGTTAGAGTTTACTAATAGAGGTGATTATGCACATGAAGTTTTTTCTCAACTATATAGGTATGCGGAGAAAGAAATGCCCGATTTAATAATGGGGGTTGGTTCTGTGACGGATGCAGGAACGGCAAGTTTATATTTGCAGTTAGGAGCAAACTTTGTGGTGACTCCAGTTTTGCGAGAAGATATTGCAATTGTATGTAATCGGAAAAAAATACTTTGGTCACCAGGGTGCGGAAGTTTGACCGAGATTGCAAGAGCAGAAGAGTTAGGATGTGAAATAGTAAAGCTGTTCCCTGGAAGTGTTTACGGTTCTAATTTTATCAAGTCTATTAAAGGTCCACAACCATGGACGAGCATTATGCCTACTGGTGGAGTTTCTCCTGATTATGATAATTTGAAAGATTGGTTTGAAGGAGGAGCCTATTGTGTAGGGATGGGGTCGAAATTGATGGTAAAGGATGGAGAAGGAAATTATGATTTTGAAAAAATAAAAAATTTGACAAGGGATACTTTAGCATTAATTAAGGAATTAATGTGAGGTAAAGAGATTTCCTTTTTCTAAAAACTTCTACTGAAATAAAGGACTGCAAATATTTTGGATATTAATAAGGAATGCGAATAAGATAGATTCAGAATATTGGGTTGCTTATTTTGTGCTTAGTTTTTGCTTTGAAAGCATGAGTTTATCTGGATAAATGATTGATTTCAAAGGGGAAAATAAAGACAAAAGAAGTAGTGAAAATTCTGAATCTATTTAGTTCGCATTCCTTAGGGGACTTGTAGAGAGGGGGATGGAATTTTCAAGACGAATAGTTTTCCTGTTCTTTCTTTATAGGTGATCGACTGAAGGCAGGAGTCTTGTTAAATGTTTGTAATTATGATAGAGTGGTAATTTCAGCGGTTTTGGGTTTAGTTAGCTGGGTAAACAATACTAATTTTCTCCTCCCTTAATTCACACAACATTTCTCCTTTTCACAAACACAATATTTTCGATTATACAAATGAAGAAATACTAAACTGAAAGCTGGTACATAGACAGCCATATGAGGGATTTCGAAATAAGGAAATCGCTCATGAAAAATAAGGAGTGCCAAAATCCCCCAACTCAAATACAGCACAAAAGGCATCCACTTAAGAGAGGTAGTTTTAGCTGAATAAAAAATAGCTACTAAAGAGATTATTAGGAATAGATAATCTATCATACTCCACCACCAAGGTCCTGCTTCGCAACAACTCTTTGTACAGGCTTGAACTACAAAAATTAATGGAGTTGCTAAGCAATGTACCAAACATAAACTACTTGCCGCTACTCCAAAAAGGTCTGATTTACGATTGGTCGTATTTACTAATTGAGAATTGTTCATTTAAAAATATTTTTGGTATCAGTTAAATTTTACTTTGGCAAAACATTGACTCAATATTTTTTCCAATGGCTTTTTTTGAATATTTTTTCCAATAAATACGATTTTACTTTCTTTGGTTTCATCAGCTTTCCACGCTCTTTTTTCCTCAATGACTAATCGTTTACCTACCGATTGTAAGAGGAATTGTTGGTCTTCATCTTGCAACCAAATTAATCCTTTCACCCTATACAAATCTTTAGCTTGAAATATCAAGTAAACTAATAGTCGATGCTGTAAAGTCATTTTATCAAATGGGCGGTCAAAAAATAAGGTGAAGGAAATCACTTCATCGGTATGGTCGTGTGGATGATGGTGATGCGGTTTTCGTATTGGAAAATCTTGATTGATTTGATTATTATGGTTTGATGGATTTTCAAAAAAAATATCATCGAGTTGAGCATTATGTGCTTCGATTTCTATCAGGGGAAAATCATCTTGATTTCCAAAAACAATCTTTGCTAGAGGATTTAACTTTTGTAAACGTTGCGCTAATTTTTTAAGATAATTTTCACTCACCAAATCTGTTTTATTAATCAATAAAATATCACTAAAAGTAATTTGATTAATAGCTTCTTTGGTATCTTGAAGTTGGTCTTCGATAAGTTCTGCATCTATTAAGC
>JBLFZF010000190.1:0-3821 GCA_047610145.1 Salibacteraceae bacterium
ACCCGTTCTGTTGTCTGCCAACCAGCTTTGTAATACAGGGTATTCAGAATCTAGATTCGCATCTGCCAATCCAGCATCTATGTAACTCTGTGAATGTTGCGCTCTCAAGGCGTCGCTATCTGAAGTGGGTCTATAGTAGTCTAGTAGGTGAGGATACGTATTTGAATAGGGCTGCTGATAGGGTCCCCAGAAAAGATAATTTGTTGGATAATAATCTACCTTTCCGACTCCTTGAAAGAAACCACTAAGGTCAAAACCTTTCCATTTAAAATTCATATTAAAACCAATCGTGTGTTTTGGTTGAGAATTACCTATCAATTTTAGATCCTTAGGGTCCTGAGCAGATTCTCCTCTTAAAATTTTTCCATCACCATCTTGATCCACATATTTTGGCCAGCCTGGTACAATATCTAAAGCACCCCAGGGTATAAGGGCGGATTGATCTAAATTGTCGATTTCTTCTTGAGTTCCGAACAATCCATCACTTTCTAAACCCCAAATTTCTCCTACTTTAGCGCCTTCTCTCCATTGAGAAAAAAGTTGGCCGTCATTATCAAATCTTGTAATAGAAGTTTCATTATTAGCCATTACAAATGAAAATCCGTAATCAAAAGGACTCCCACCTAAATCAATGCTATTTTGATAGCCAACGGTTAAATCCCATCCTTTGGTTTGTAAATCGGCCGAATTTGAGTCTGGAGCCGATGTTCCAAGTACACCAGGAAGTTCTTGACTTGGTGCAAGCATTCCAATTGTGTTTCTGATAAAATAATCTGCAGATATATTTAGTGAATTATTGAAAAAACCAAAGTCAACACCAAAATTTGAGGTAATAACCTTTTCCCAAGTGTAATTTGAAGGATCTACATTTGATCCCGGTGCATAAACTGCTTTAGGGAATTCACCATTAATTAAGTAACTAGATTCTCCTGTTGACAAAGAATTTATATACCCATAATTACCGACATTCTGATTTCCTAAGGAACCATGCGATACTCTAAACTTTAATAAGTTTAATGTTTCATCGATAGACTGCATAAATTTTTCCTTACTTGCAATCCAAGAACCCGAAACTGAGGGAAAAAATCCATATCTATTTTCTTTTGGAAATCTTGACGAACCATCATATCTACCATTAAATTCTACAATATACTTTTCATTAAAAATATAGTTTAATCTGTAAAAATAACCGCTTAACGCCCAATCGGTATAGTTCCATCCAACAGTTTGTTCACCTGTAGCAAGTGCTATATTTGGTAAGTCTGGCGAAATTAAGTCATCTCTATTAGCCGAAAAAAATTCATATTGACTTTCTTCTCTGTTGTAACCAACTATTGCGGTTACATTATGTTTTTCGCCTAAAAGCTTATTATAAGTGGCATAAACATTTATGGTAGAATATTTGGTTTCGGCCAATCGCTCCCATGCATAATCCGAACTTACTTGTTCATCCATTAGATTTGGACCTAAACCAATTTGATATTTACGACCATCCCAGTGATCTCTTTTATATTCTTTTCTAAAAGTATATTCACCGGTAATGGTTAAGTCTTTATTTAACAAAAATAAATCAATTTTATTTGTTGTTTGAAGACTTGTTGTGTTTTCATTGGTATCTCCTCCATCGACGATTCTTGCTGCTGCTCTACCAGCATCTGTATTTGCCCAAGAACCGTCGGGATTTTTAACGACATCTGTAGGTCGTAAATTATAAACGTTGGTAAACCCGTAAGTAGGCCTTTTTCTATCTGCACTAGTAATGAATGTGTTGTTTTCAAATTTCATCCATTTATAAGGTTCTACGATAATTCTTGACCTAACAGCATTCCGTTTCCAAGAGTCTTCTGCCAATTTATTTAATCCATTTTCTATAGTATGGTTCCCAGAAAAATAATAACTAACAACATCTTTTTTACCGCTAATAGAAATGTTATGATTTTGAGACAAAGAAGATTGATTAAAGAAGTAATCATTCCAATTTGTATCTCCCATATATTGCCAATAGGTTGGATTCTGTGGATCTAGTCTAACATTAGGAACTGTGGCATCTTCAGATCTGGCTCTTGCCCATTCGTAATAATCATCATCGAAGCTAACATAATTCCACGGCGTATTACTTGTAGCTATATCGAATACTCTTGAAAAGATATAGGGATCGGTAACAGGATTTGGAGTTACAGAAGGTTTTCCCCAAATTATAGAGTTGGAATAGGTGATTTCGTTTCTTCCTCCAGTTTTGGTGGTAATTAGAAGTACCCCAAAAGCGGCTCTTGCACCATAAATTGCCGCTGAAGAAGCATCTTTTAAAACTGATATTGATTTTACATCTTCGGGATTCATTCTAGTTAAATCTTCTTCAGAAGAAGGTACTCCGTCAATAAGAATAAGAGGTGTTCCTCCATTTATAGAGGTAAATCCGCGAATATTTATATTGGCAGTGGCACCAGGAGCCCCACTTGGAAAAGTGATATTAAGATTAGCCACTGTTCCTTGAAGGCCTTGAGTTATGTTTGCCGTAGGCCTGCCTTCTAGCTTTTTCATATCTACCGTTGCAACTGAACCGGATAGATTTACTTTTTTCTGAGTACCATACGCTACAATTACAATTTCTTCTAAGGCTTGCGGATCTGGACTTAAAATAACATCTATAGTTGTGTTGTCTAAGATAGTTATTTCTTGAGTTTCAAATCCAACATAAGAAAATGTTAAAATTGTTTGTTTCGATGGTGCGGTAATTTCATAATTTCCGTCAAAATCACTTGTAACGAGCGTTGAGGTCTGTTTAATAAGTATGTTAACCCCTGGTAACGGTTGTGCTGTTTCAGAATCAGTAATATTTCCTTTTATTACGATTTCTTGACTCCAACTCTCGAGTCCAAATAGTAGGATAAGGAATAGTACAGGCAATGTTTGCGACTTTTTCCAAATATTGGAGAAAGGAGTCGTTTCGTGTTTCATAATTTTTAAGTATTTTGAAAGTGAGTGGATTACTCTATTAAATTTATGTAGTTTGGTTTAAATATTAAAAATTAATTGCTTGTTCGTAATATGGATAAGATGTACCATCCATACAAATCCCAATAAATGTTTTTTTGTTGCTTTGGGTAGTCTCTATTATTAATTTTCATTCTAAAATTTTGTATTGCTTCCATAATAATTGTAGCTTTAGATGTACTGTTAATTATACACTTACCCAGGTAATAATTCTCCTGCAGCATCTTTAACGATTCCTTTAATACTACTTTGAGCGTATAAAGAGATTATTGTTCTTAAGAAGAATAAATAAAATAAGAAAGGATATGTTTTCATCGTTTTAATTTTCTATTATTATTGTTGTGTTAAGTATTTGATTTTTAGTTTTAAGAATATATTTAATAGTATCGGTTTTTTTTGTGGGAAAAGCTTTTATAAACTTTTTGTCTGATAGCTTTACGGTTGCTAATTCCTTAAAGTTATCTTTGCTTCCTTTTTTAAAATTGTTGTGAGTACTAAAAGATATAACTGCCTCTCCTTCAATGTTCTCAATGTTGCTCCAAGAAAAATGTAGCGAATCATTTTGATATTTTCCTCTGAAATTTTTTATTGATTTTGAATTATAAAAAGAAATTCCGTCTAACTCTTGTTCTAATTCAATGGGGATATTTAAATTAAAAAAATCTAATATTGTTGGGAAAATATCTACAATACCAACGGTACTAGTTCTAAAATAATTATTGAAATCATTTTTATTCGTTACCATCCAAGTACTTCTCTCTCGATCACTTTGTCCTCCGTGACCTCTACCATCCTTAGCACTTCTTCCATGATCGGTAGTTACAATG
>JBLFZF010000191.1:0-3816 GCA_047610145.1 Salibacteraceae bacterium
TTGTATCTAGGATACGCCATTAAATCACCGAAAACATTAACAGCACCTATCTTTCCACGAAGGTATATGGGAACCGTACCGTTTTTATAATTTCCGACTGAATCCAATTGGGATGGTGATAAAACCTTTTTTCCTTCTTTATTAAAAAGAGCAATTTCACACTTTTCATTATAAACGACAATCACCTCGCTATAATCAATCACCTCCACTTTGGAATATTTTGGCGGAATAATTGTGTCTCTAATCTCATTCAAAACACCCTGTTTGCCATTATTTTCAAACACAACTTTTAGCGTCATGGATCTACTTCCTCCAATTGTCCCACAAATACCATCAGGGATTCTATGGTTGTTTAAGTTGATTAAAAAAGAATCTACACCGTTAGCAACAAAAAAACCAAAATATGTCGATTGGGCAAAGTCATACTGAGGGGAAATAACTATTTGTTCATTTCGATCAATAAACCCAAATTTATTCTCTATCCTAACCGCTGCATAATTTTCAATAAATGGAGTAGCTTCCTCATAATTATTGTCACTGTTCCTCTCACCCTGCTCATTAACATAATACCATAAATCTCGATTTCTAAATGGTATAAGTATATCATCTTGGGCAATTGTAGTTATTGGTAAGTACCAAAGAACAATGACAAACAATGAAAAATTTCGGCTCACAACTTTATAACTTGAACAACTTAATAGTCTTATACTCATCATCTAAATGTAACTTCATTAAATACACCCCTTTATGACGTCCAATTGAATTCCAATTCATTATCATAATTACAATATGCTACACTAGATAAATTCCCCCAAACAGAATCCATTTTTAGGTTCGGTATACTATCACCATTGTTAAAATGAGTTACTTTCAAATTCTCCTGCATCCATACTTGATTTCCAATAGATATCACTTGATAAGAGTTCCCATCAACATCTACCATCAATTGTGCCTTTAGGGCAGGGACATAGAAATAAATTAAGGCTATTAGGTAATACTTAGTTAAACTCATATTAAATCAAATGTAAGCAAAAAGAACTATTCTTAAATCAACCTCCAGCTGTTTTCACGATGCTTTTTGCATCTAACATAGCCGATTCTAATCCCGCAGCATTTTTACCACCTGCAGTGGCCAAGAACGGTTGTCCTCCACCTCCACCTTGGATTTGTTTGGCTACTTCGCGAATTATTTTACCCGCATTCAAATTTTTATCTTTCACAACAGAATCAGAAATCCCAATAGTCAAAGTTGCTTTATCACCTGATTTAGTACCTACAATAATGAATAAGTTTTCAACTTCCTTCCTAAGTTCGTTAACAAGTGTTTTTACATCATCATTATTGAGATCCAAAACCCTTCCATAAAAATTAACACCGTTAACTATTTCTAGTTCATTCTTAATAACTCCCTTGAAACTCTTTAAGCTTTCCGCTCTAAAAGACAACACTTCTTTTTGAAGATTCGCATTAGATGAAATTAAATCACCAATCGATTTCTCTACATCTTTTGGGTTTCTCAAGGAATCTCGAAGCGCATCTAGGGTGTCAATATGATGGAAAATCATCTTTTGAGCCTCTACTCCTGTAACTGCTTCCAATCTTCTTACACCAGCAGCAATTGCCCCTTCTGATACAATTTTTATAAATCCAATCTCACCCGTAGCTTTCACATGAGTTCCCCCACACAACTCTACAGAGTCACCAAACTTTATTACACGAACCATATCACCATACTTCTCACCGAAAAGCATCATCGCACCCATTTTCTCTGCTTCAGAAATAGGAACAGATCTGTTTTCATCCAGTAAAATATTTTCACGAACTTTTGCATTCACTTTCTCTTCAATTACACGAATCTCTTCACGCGACATTTTTTGAAAATGAGAAAAATCAAAACGCAAATACTTTTCATTCACCATCGAACCTTTCTGCTCTACATGAGACCCTAAAACATCTCTTAAAGCATGATGTAATAAATGTGTTGCACTGTGATTTGAACTGGTGGCATTCCTCTTGGCAACGGCCACTACAGCATTGAACTTTGCATGTATATCGGTAGGTAATTCAGTAGTGATATGAACAATTAGTTTATTCTCCCGTTTAGTGTCAATAATCTTAACTTTATTACCCTCTGACTCAATAAAACCTTGATCACCGACCTGACCACCACCTTCGGCATAGAAAGGAGTAATATTAAACACCAATTGATATAAGTCCTTACCCTTCAAATTAACCTTTCTGTACTTCGTGATTTTAACATCTGTAAAAGTGTAATCATAACCTATGAACTCTTCCACATCATCTTCTTGTAAAACAACCCAATCTTCCGCAACTACTTTGGTTGCTTTTCTTGAACGGTTTCTCTGTTCTTCTAAAGCATTCTCAAAACCTTTAATATCTACCAACATGTTGGCTTCCATCGCCATTAATTGTGTTAAATCAATAGGAAAGCCAAATGTGTCATATAGTTCAAAAGCAAAATCTCCTTTTACTTGACTATGATGTTTCAGGTATTCTTCAAAACGAACAATACCTTTAGAAAGGGTTCTTAAAAAACTTTCTTCCTCTTCTTTAATTACCTTCTCTATTAATCCCTTTTGTTTTTCTAACTCTTTAAACTGTGTACCCATTAACGAACTTAACGGACCTACCAATTTGGTCAGTACAGGAGCATTTACCCCTAAAAAGCTATACCCAAAACGAACTGCTCTTCTTAGAATTCTCCGAATCACATAACCCGCTCCTGTATTAGATGGCAACTGGCCATCGGCAATGGCAAAACTTACAGCTCTTATATGATCTGCAATAACTCTATACGCTACATCTTCTCTACTATCAGATGCCCCATACTTTTTATCCGTATACTTTTCAATTTCACCAATAAGCTGTGTAAAAATATCTGTATCATAATTAGATTGTTTTGCTTGCAAAACCATAGCCAATCGCTCTAATCCCATTCCCGTATCAATATGTCTTGCAGGTAAATCTTTCAATGATTTATCAAACATTCGCGTATACTGGATAAAAACTAAGTTCCAAATTTCAATAACCTGAGGATGGTCTTTATTTACTAATAATTTACCATCCACTTTAGCTCTTTCGACTTCTGAACGAATATCTACATGAATTTCCGAGCAAGGACCACATGGACCGATTTCGCCCATCTCCCAAAAATTGTCCTTTTTATCAAATCGCATAATACGATCCGCATCCGTATACTTTTTCCAAATGTCTTCTGCTTCAATATCTGCAGATGTACCGTCCTCCTCTGCACCCGAAAAAACGGTAATATAAATACGATCCTTATCAATCTTATACACATTGGTAAGTAAGTCCCATGCCATTTCAATAGCTTCCTCTTTAAAGTAATCTCCAAAAGACCAGTTACCTAACATTTCAAACATGGTATGATGATACGTATCCACGCCCACCTCTTCTAAGTCATTGTGCTTACCTGATACTCGTAAACATTTTTGAGAATCAGCAACCCGAACATTCTTCGCTACGGTTTGCCCTAAAAAAAATTCCTTAAACTGGTTCATCCCAGCATTGGTAAACATTAAAGTTGGGTCATCCTTCATAACCATAGGGGCCGAAGGAACAATCTGATGACCTCTTTCTTTGAAATAATCAAAAAACTGATTTCTAATAGTATTGGAGTCCCAATTCATACCGAATAATTTAAAAAATGTTATGCTATATTTATACGATTGCAAAAATAGATTAATTCCTTAATTTTGCACTTTCAATTTTCTACGAAAAACATATGTCTAAAGCTAAATATAAGTACAATCCAGGAACATTAAGTTACGAAAA
>JBLFZF010000192.1:0-3713 GCA_047610145.1 Salibacteraceae bacterium
TCCAAAATCTTTATCTTTTGGCAATGCTACCATAAAACTCCCGTCACCTCTGTTGGCTATAGCACTTTTTACCAATTTACCAGATTCCAAATCAATTAATTGAAACTCAGCTGCCAAAGGAGCATTCGTTTCCGCATCATACACTCTACCTTTCATAAAAGTGGTGGTAATCGGCCTAAACTGCTTTGGTAATTCAAACTCATATAAATCTAATTCTCCAAAACCACCTTCACGATCTGACGCGAAATATGCAACAACCCCTTTACTCGAAACCAAAAGACTGTTTTCATCATTATGTGAATTAATCGGATAACCTAAGTTTATGGCTTTGCCCCAAGTTCCATCGGCTTGCATACGTGACATATAAATGTCAAGTCCTCCCATTCCCGGATGTCCTGCGGAAGAGAAATATAAAGTTTGTCCATCTGGGTGAATCTGCACCGACTCTTCAGCAAAAGGAGTGTTAATATTTGCTCCTAATTTTTTTGGCACGGTCCAGTTACCATCTTCACCAATTTCAGTCATATATATATCTTGATGTTTGGTTTGTCTTTGGGATTTATATTCAATAATTCCTCTAATAAAATAGAGTGTTTTTCCATCAGATGAAAAAGAGGGTTGACTTTCAAAATGACCTGTATTAATTCTATTGCCCATGTTAACCGGCTTAGACCATTCATCACCTGTTTTTTCACTAACAAACAGATCACAACTACCTAAACCTGCTCGATCCGCACCATACTCAAAATCTCCTCGATTACCCGTTTCACAACCCACTAAAATTACATACTTTCCATCTGCTGAAAACGTAGGGGCACCTTCATTAAATTGCGTATTAACATTGCCACTAATAGCAACACCATTTGACCAATGCTTATCTACTGAAGTAGAAACCAAAATATCCTCTTGTTTACCTCCACGCACTCTTGCATCATTTATCAATCTGGTATAAAGAAATGTCTGATCATCAGCAGTTATAGATGGATAATATTCTGGATCTGCTGAATTAATTGCGGGCCCCATATTGACTGGCTTAAAATCAACTGGATTCTTCATAGCGTTGATACCAAATTCACACGTTTCGATGTATTTGTAACATTTATCCTGTAAATCGGGATTCGCATTACGCACTCTTAAATATCTATCCGCATTAGCCTTAGAGCCTTGGTAATCACCAACAGCCATTTGCATACTTGCAAGATAAAAGTATTCAACATCAGAAAAAGGCTTTCCCAATGACATCATTTTTTTCTTTTGAGCAATCGCCTCGTCAAACCGTTTACCATCAATAAAAACATTACTCAATAAAGTATGCGCCTCCATAAAGGAAGGATCTTTCTCCAAAGCTGCATTTAAGTTTTTTTCTGCACAATCTAATTCACGTACTCCTCTAACATCTATATTATTATAACAAACTCTAGCCGCTTCATATAGTTTGATTGCTTTTTTACTACTCGTACCGTATTTACCAACTTGCGCATTGCAATTGGTAAACAACAGTATCATGCTTATTATGGTTAGTATATTTTTCATATTTAATCGTTCTATGGTACGTTAATGTATTTGTGCGTTTGTAACGAAATGTTCCATTCCGGGTGCTTCTTTACATATTCCACTACCAATGGTGTCAACTCTTCTTGCTTACTCCACTCTGGCTGTAAATACAATTTACAATGTGGGCTTAATTTTTCTCTATGACCTTCGGCCCATTTAAAATCAGACTTATTAAAGACAATAACTTTTAATTCATTAGCTAACAAATAATTATCTTCATTCGGCTTTTTAAACTTCTTGGGAGAAAAACATACCCAGTCAAATTCACCTTTTATTTCATAAACACCCGATGTTTCAATTGCAATCTCAACTTCTAGTTCTTTCAACTTTTCGGTAAGGTGAGTCAAATCATACATAGCAGGTTCACCGCCAGTAACGACTACAAATTGCGTGTTGCTTTTCTTAACAAAAGCAACAATTTTATTGATTGGTGTTTTGGGATGTTTAGCTGCGTCCCAACTTTCTTTTACATCGCACCAAACACAGCCAACATCGCACCCGCCCAGTCTAATAAAAACTGCTGGTCTACCACTGTAGTATCCTTCTCCTTGAATGGAATAAAACTGTTCCATTATAGGTAATGGAGAGGCATTCGGCTTCGATTGGACAGCTGAATTGGGCTTTACTTTTGATTTCGTTTCTTTCATCTACTATTCTTCCTCTTCGGAATCTTCTTCTTTATTCTTCTTACTCTTCTTTTCCTTCTTCTCTTTTTTCTTCTTTTTCTTGTCATTGGAATCTGATGACTGTTTACTAGTCATTAACTGTTCCAATTCCACTACGTCCATTTCGTTTTTAGGGTTACCAAAACGGTCATATTCAACAGTTTTTAGGATAACTCCATCATCGTACAAAACAGTAGTTGCATTTTTTCCACCCTCTAAATACACCTTTAAAAGACCATCCTCTTTACCCTCTTTGAAGGTGCATTCTTGTTTGATTTGGCTATTTTCAAAATAGATAGTCAACTTACCATCCGGTAAATCGTTCTTGTAAGATCTCTCTGTTTTCAATGCTCCACTTTCATAGTATGACGTTGCAGCTCCTTCCGCTTTACCATTTTTAAACTCTCTTTTCGACTTTAAGACACTATCTTCATAATACTTTACATATTCACCATCAAATTTACCGTCTTTATATTGAATGGTTTTATTTATATCACCACCAGGGTAATAATATTTACAATCTCCATTTAATTTGTCATCTTGGTATTCTAGATATTTTGTAGGATTTCCTAATGAATCGAAAAAGTACCATTGACCTATTTTTGCTCCCATAGCATATGTGTTAGCCCAAGCTAATTGCTGAGCTCCCATATCTTTACCGTTATCATACCAATATGCCCAAGTACCATTCTCAACGCCTCCAACGTGAATTATTTTGGCTTCCATATCTCCACTTTCGTAAAATGCGTATGAAGTATCATTATCTTTTCCATTCAAAAAACTAGCCTTACGCTGTAAACCTCCACTATAATAATAGGAGATACACATACCTGAAAATGGTTTTTGAGTTTTTTTATGATAAATCAATTTATTTCCAGGATCCAACTCTAAATCTTCTGAACAGTTAACGGTTCTAGTTTTCTCCACCTTTCTGTCTCCATTACTAGAGTTTGGCTGAGTCGCTTCAGTACCGCCAGTTTCACCTCGCTGTAAATCTTGAGCAAAAGCACAGAAGGGCAACATTAGTAGAATAATTATGATCTGTTTCATTTGTTGTTTTTTTGCTAAAATAATAAACATAAACTATACCGAAAGCGATTACAGCGTTTAAGTGTGTAATTCTTTATTATTAATATAACCTATTCATTCTCTAAAGTAACAAATATACGTTTAGTTCATTCCAAAATTAAGAACCTATCGTATCTTCGCACAACTATGTCAAAATTCCTAAGTCAAACTGAAGATATTATTTGTGCCATTTCATCTCCACCAGGAGTTGGCGCTATTGCTTTAGTAAGACTTTCGGGAAAAGGATCAATAGAACTTTTCAACACGGTATTCAATAAGAATATTACTGAAGCCAAAGGATACACTGTTCACTTTGGCGAAGTTTTAAAAAACAAAGCAACACTTGATGAAGTAGTTGTCACTATTTTTAGAAACCCGCAATCATTCACTGGAGAAGACACCCTTGAAATTGCCTGTCACGGATCG
>JBLFZF010000193.1:0-3543 GCA_047610145.1 Salibacteraceae bacterium
TATTATACGCCCTACTTTTTAGTAGTTCAATATCCACTTTATCGGATTCAAAAAAATTCATAGTTGAAATTAGTTGTTATTAACTGTATCTACCTCCGATTTACTTCGCTTTCGATTAACTTGAGAAGCTGTGTAAAAGTATGTTTAGTAAATGTTTTAGAGAAATATATTCTCTATTTAGGTTCTTAGCCTAAACTTAATGTTTTGATGTTCGTTTTTGTTAAGATATAAAATTACACTTTAGCCCGCAATGAAATAGATTTTCCTTCTGAATTTCATGGAAATATTTAGATATAATTACACCGGTTTTTTTGATAAGTCTATGCAAACTAGTCTTGTTAATTCGTGTTTTCGGCATTTTTATAGTTGATTTAACTAATTGATAATTCATGATTTTTTTGACTATTCTGCATTTCAACATAGTTTGCAATGTCTAAGTATGTATTTGCTTTATCGGTAAATACTATTGATTTCTCATCAATGAATTCTTCCACAAGATCATTTATAGCTTCGGATTTATGGCTTTCTAATACTTTCATTTTCACATATACTTACGGACTACTCCTGTATCAATATCTTCTAAAAATGCTGGCTCAGCTATCACTGCCACGTTCTGTTTCTTTTAGCGCCCTGTCCTCTTTTTAATTTCATACCCTCTGGGGTTGCTATTGAAAAACAGCCCTCCTACCATCAATGGCATACTGGTTATTTAGATTCCCCATTGTATTCCTGATTTTATGCATTAGCGCCTAAATGGCATTATACCTTACTGTTTTAGTTGACGTTGCAACTCTTTTGCTGAAATATCTTTTTTTGTAAACGTCATAAACATTAGGGCTAAATACCACTTTCGTTCTGGTAACTTTGAACTCGCCATCACATGTCCACTACGAAGTGTCGTTCTAAAATGACATTTCTTACCTTCCCATTGCTTTTTACTAAGAAGCCAATAATGCGTTGTGTGGAGACACTTTTGGCATATTAAACCTTCGTTTTCTCGCGTAAACTTGAAATCATTTCGGCAACTTTGCTCATCTGGAAACATATCTAGCGTATTCTAATACGGTCATAATACGCTGTTTTTTTAAAGATATTATATGAGCTTCTTTCAGTCGGTTCATTTTACTTTGGGTGAAACATTAAGTCTGTCTCTGCCGAGCTTTTAAGAAAGTAGCCTTTGTTATCAGTAGTGTTATTCATTAATGATAATTGTAATAGTTAACTCTTTGTGTATTTCGTATACACCGGCTGTTACATTATTATAGTTAGCAGTTCTCCAATGAAAATTTAGTGGGTTTGATTTTACCGCGGAAGTCAAAGAATAAAAAGTAAATGTTATGGTTATTTAGTCTTTCGCTGCTATAAATTTACTAGCTAGGGTTAGTAAGGGATGTCATCTGATTTGAAGGTGCAATTAATTTCCGTTTATGTAGTTGTTTGTTTCTGTATTCCTGAGGTGTTTCTTTTATTATGGAGTCCTTTTTTCTTCTTTTATCTCTTTCTTGAAATAGATACTACACTTTAACTTTGTTTCAATTTTTATTTGGTGTGTTTGCTCGTGCAAACAACAAATGTATGCATCTGCTGTGTGTTAATTTTGGTGATTGGTCCTAAAAAATGCTTGGTAGGGCAGTTCTAAAATAAACCCTATATTAAACGCAACATTGTTGCAACTAAATCTTATGTTTGCAGCAATAATTAAATAATTAAATAATTAAAAATGAAGAAAATTAATCTATTACTTGCTATCGGCATGTTGTCTATGGTATTTCTTAATTCGTGTAAAAAGGATGAGATGGAAGATCCTATTATCCCGAATGAAGAAGAAGTTATTACAACGCTCAACTTTACACTAGTGCCAGATGGAGGGGGAACTCCTGTCGTATTTAGTTTTCAAGATTTAGATGGCGATGGTGGCAATCTGCCAACAATTACTGGCGGTATACTTGATACCAATGCTAGCTATACGTGTTCTTTGGAGTTACTAAATGAATTGGAGAGTCCAGCAGGAAACATAACCGAAGAGGTAGAGGCCGAAGCATTAGATCATCAATTCTTTTTCCAAACTACGGCAAGTGGGATAGATATTGCGTATGATGACGTGGACTCCAACGGTAATCCGATTGGTTTGTCAACCATACTGACTACAACGATTGCAAGCTCTGGAGAAATTACAGTTATCTTGAGACATGAACCCAATAAAAATGCTTCGGGAGTATCTGCTGGTAACATACTAAATGCGGGAGGTGAAACAGATATAGAGGTTGTTTTTAATGTCGATGTTCAGTAAGTGTTTAGCATTTTTTGCGCTCATTTTAAGTGTTCCTGTACTTGCTTCTGCTCAAAACTGTAATTTTTCTGTTACAGGATTTGTGAAGGATGTGGGTACAGGGACTCCTATTTTGTATGCTAATATTTATATTAAGGAATCCCAATTAGGAGATGTTACTGATAGCCTTGGGGCTTTCAATATTTCATCTATTTGTGCGGGTAAATATCATGTTACGATAAGTCATGTTGGCTGTGAAAGTCAAGAACTATATTTGAATATTCAAGGTGATACGACTCTAACCATAATTTTAGATCACAATAGTCAACTTTTAAACGAAGTGGCAATCATAGGTCAAGCGGGGAAAGTGACCACTCAAGAATCTCAGTCACTTAATTCGGAAAGTATTGCCCAAAATACCGAAAAGGATTTAGCATCGATGCTTGAAAATATTTCAGGCGTAAGTATCATTAAAAATGGTAGTGGAATTTCTAAACCCGTAGTTCATGGACTTTACGGAAACCGATTGACGATTCTAAACAATGGTATTGGTCAAAGCGGACAGCAATGGGGAGTAGATCATAGTCCAGAGATTGATCCTTTAGTAGCCAATAGAATTACCGTAATTAAAGGTGTTGGTGCACTGGAATATCAAGGAAATTCTTTGGGCAGTGTGGTATTGGTTGAGCCTGAAAAAATAGACAATGATCCACATCTACATGGAAAAGGACGGTATTTTTTTGAGTCTAATGGCTTGGGGAATGGACTTAATCTTGAATTGCAGAAACACAGTAAATTTGTAGCTTGGCGATTGGTTGGAACGCTAAAAAAAAGTGGGGATAACCGAACCTCAAAATACTTTCTTCGAAATACGGGAAACCAAGAAGCTAACCTCGCATTACAACTCGAAAAAACATGGTCTAAGAAATGGTTCAGTGACGTGTATATTAGTTCTTTTAATGCAAAATATGGCGTTTTAAGAGGTTCACATATTGGGAATCTTACCGATTTAGAAGAGGCACTTGAGCGTGATGAACCATTTTTCACCGAAGATAATTTTTCTTATTCTATAGATTCCCCCTCCCAAAAGGTAAATCATCATTTACTTAAATTTCATACACGCTATAGCATAAACGAGAAACAGAGGGTAGACATTACCTATGCCGGTCAATACAATTTGAGAAAAGAATTTGATGTGAGAAGAAGCGGGAAGTCTGATGTACCTGCAATGAGTTTAGAACAATACTCTAATTTTATAGAAGGTAAATATCAAA
>JBLFZF010000194.1:0-3528 GCA_047610145.1 Salibacteraceae bacterium
ACATTTAACTTTTGACGACTTAAACGACAACCTTCGAAATTTAGGTTACACCTTTATTCACTGCAATTCTAAATGGGAACATTCAGACCTAATGAAAATTGAATATTTAGAAGGGATTGAAGACAATACGGTATTGGACTTTGGGTTTTCAAGTACTTTGTACCAACCGTTTGTGAAATACGATCTGACGTTTCCAAATACAGATGTCCGTTTTGTGAAATCAGGCAATTACCTACTTGTGGTGTATGATCAAGATAACGATAATAAAATATTGGTTTCTTGGCGTTTTTTTATAGCCGAGTATTTCGCAAGCGTTTCTCCAAACATTCATCGTCCTACCCAAGCCATATATCGTCAAAACAGTCATGAGGTAGATTTTACAATTGTTCAAAGTCAAATTGATTTAGTCCAGCCTTTTTCTACGTTAAAGGTTGTTGTGACCCAAAACCAGAATTGGGAAGGAGCCATTACCGATCTAAAACCCAAGTTTATTAATGGCACTAAATTAATTTACGATTACGATGAAGAGAATATTTTTTCTGGAGGAAATGAGTTTAGAACCATTGATATTAGAAACATTAATTACAACTCCATAAGCACCTCTCATATAGCTACTTTAGACGATACCATTAACGCTTATTTGTTTCCTGAAAAACCGAGAAGTTCTAGCGTTTATTTAACCTCGCCCGATATTAATGGGCATTACTTCTTGAAAAATGATGATGTTCGTTTTGATAGCGATTTGGAACTCGAATACATGAAGGTTCATTTTAAACTGGACTATCCTGCAAAGTTATTTAAAGCAGACATTTATATTTATGGCCAGTTTACGGGATGGAACTTTACGGATGAATATAAACTGAAATGGAACTCCGATAAAGGCCGGTATGAAACTGACTTATACATAAAACAAGGGTATTACAATTACCTGTATATGTACAAACCAAATGATGGAGATGCAGACGTGTCGGTTATTGAAGGAAGTCATGCCCAAACAGATAATGAATATTCTTTTTTTATATATTACAGAGAACCCGGTCAAGTATATGACCGATTGATTGGATATTCTACTTCGGTTTACCCGGTATACAATTTGGATCGATAAAAGAACGCACGAGCTGGTAGAAGTAAGTCGATAATTAGCGATTCGACTTATTTCTTATCTATCCGATTTTAATAGATCTACAGGTTATAAAACATTTATACTTACGTTATTTACTCCGTCTTCAAGGCTCCAAATTACGAACTACAAAAGCTCCTCCTCTTCTTCTGCCCCTGGAAGCTCTAACGCTTTTACAGATTGAACAGCATTCCCGGCAATTCCTTTTATAGAGCCATACATATCAATCGTATTGGTAATTACCTTTTCTATTTGTTTGTCCCGTTGTTTCCAAATTCGTTGCATCGATCGTTTCTCGCTATCTAAGTCGTTTTTCATGGTCGTGAACCCTTCTACAATAGCTTCAATTTGCATCCGGAAAGTATTACTCGTTAAAAAGGTATAGAGTAAATCCATTTTGTCCCCTTTATTTTCTTGAGAGCTAATCGCAGTACTTAATTGAATAATAGATTCGCGTAACACCGCACACAAACCTTTAAACTCATCGTAATTACAAATCCAAATCCCGTCACGTAAGCCCATGCGCTTCATATCACTTGGCATTACTTCGGTAACTAAAACACCAATAGTAGCGCCTTTTTCGCGAATATCCGCCTTGAATTTCTCTATCCAAGTAGGTTGAAAATCTTTGGTTCGTTTACTCTCATAATAAATGGTACCGCAGTTTTGAACAGATCGGGTATTTACAATCTGCAAACAATCACCCCCACGTGCCCCTTTCTTAATTTCATCAATAGTGTCTAACGGAAACTTCGCTGCCAGCCACTCCTCCATAGCCAACTCTTGCACTTCGCCTTGCAACTGCATAGACCCTTGCTCCTGCTTTCGCTTCATTTCTTCGGTTAGTTTCTTTTGATCTTCCAATTGCTTTTGCATTTCTTTAAAGCGTAGCTCGTTCTTCTCTTCCTCTCCCTTTCTAATTTTTTCTTTTTCAAAAATTAGAGTTTCATTCAAACGTTTTTGGGCTTCTGCTTCTGCAGCTTCTTTCAATTCCCCTTTTTCACGTTTTAATTTTTCAACTTCGGCCTTTGTTCGGTTTAACTCACGCACCTTTATAGATTGTTCATTCAATTCTTTTTGCAAGGCATTAAATTGCTCTTGTTGCTCCTCTTGTAATTTGCTTTTCAACTTTACTTCGAGCACTCTTTTTTCTTCTTTTAGAGATCTCTCCAAACGTTCTTGAAAAGCTTCATTTGCCGACTTACGCGCGCGCTCAAAATCTTCTTTAGCTTTAGTGAGTGTATCTCGTTCCGCCTCATACTTCTTTTTCTCTGCAGCTAATTTAGCCTGAAACTGTTGTTTTATTTCTTCTTCTAATTGATGAGATAAAATGTCTTGTACATCTATAGATGTACCACAATTAGGGCATTTAACTTGATTTTCTTTAGACATAATTCAAAGTAGTTGATTTATTTTGGAGCCATTTCAAAATTAGGTGAAGCAATTGGGATGATGGGTTTAGTATTGGATGAAAATATTAACAATATATCTTTTATTTTAAAACCACCTTTGAGATCTTTAGGTTCTTACATGAGTTATCTACTCATTACTAATTTCTCTATCCACATAAAATAACCGGTTGCAGACTCCATGTAAACCGAATAAACGCCAATTCGTAAATCAGACAGATATAGCCTAAAAACAACCTTCAATACTGTTATGAAAATACTTTGTTTCCAACACAAATTTTCCTTTCATATCAAAAATAGACACATTAAATGTATCGATTATTTACCCTACTGTTTTCATTGCAGTGAAATTTGAGGTAATGTTAGAGTTTAACCCCATTTTAAACTCTTCGTACTTTAAACATGTATTTATAGAAACAGGGAAATTAGTAGATTTATAAATCTCCTTTCCATAAAGCATGGTTAAGTCTACTTTGGCCTGACTTACTTGTTGGGTAGGGGTAGTAAATATATCTTGATCTACGGTAATAATGTAGGCATATTTACCTACTTCTATACTTCCTATCTTATTTTCTTACCATATGGTATACGCTTTCAACACGGTAGCCGCATTAGGTAATTCTTGAGCTGTTCTAGTTAACGCATTCTGCATACCTACAAAAGGATTTAATGAGCTAACATCCCAATCACTACTTAGTGTAATTCTGTGCCGTGCACCTACATTTCCATTCGTTAATCTAGCAGATTCTATAGCATCTAAGGTTTCTGTGGTTCTTGCATCTCCTTGAGAATGGCTCACCCAATTAACTCTAATATAGTTATAAAATTAGCTAACCTAGCCTGATCAATATAATTAATGCCATGAGTAAATGGAAATCCCAAATTATCAATTTAGAGCTGATGTAATTTACAGGTAGCATTAATAATGGTGAAATCTGAATAGCATTTCAAAAGCGTAGTTCTTAGCATATCATCACCCGAATCATAAATTGCCTGTAA
>JBLFZF010000195.1:0-3306 GCA_047610145.1 Salibacteraceae bacterium
TATATGATTTACTTAACCGTGAAGATTTAGATTGGCGAAAGCTACAATTATTGACCGCTAAAAAAGTCCTTAAGGCTAACAGTAAAAAACAAATCAGCGCCTTTGTTATTGATGACACCGTAGGCACATATTCCGATCCTAAAGATGTGAGTTTATTGGAAGCCATAGAAGAAAAAGAATGGGCATTAGACTTCTTTCGTAACTTTCAATTGAACACAAAATCACTTTTTGTAACGCATGGATTAAAACTAAAAGAGATTGAGAATGACATAGCTAATATTGATTACAGGCAATATGGGCTGAATGACACTTGGTTCTTCGAATATTACGATGACGGAGGACAAGGTGCTTTTGAGTTCAATAAGGTGCGTATAAACCTCGACCATCCAATATTTGAAAGTAATCCATTCTTAAAACTAGAGTCCTCAAGGAAAAATTTTGAAATACTTAATGCATGCTTTGAACGTTTGGATAGAGAGGACAAAGGCCGTGCAACTTACCATCTACAAAATGCTATTCATCAACAAGAGAAAGGTTTTCTATCTGAAAAGCGAGGTGAAGATTTAGATAGGCTTATTAGTGTGGTGCAGAAATATTTAGAAGATAAATTGGACGTTAACTATAAGAGTATTCATAAAAGTTTACCTATTTTGCTTTGGGTTGTTCGAGCCGTTTTGAAGGCCATGCCAGATTTAGATGAGTTAGTACATCTTGGCCCTTTGAGAAAAGTACCTGAGCTTGTGAAGGATTCAAGCTGAGGTTGAGATAATTTGGAATGAAGATGAATCAATAACTGATCAGGAGCGAGATAATAATTATACGGGAGAATCTGCATGGCAAGATATATTCTCCTCATATCAATCTACAAGCAACGAGAATATTCCGTCATTCGACAGTGAAACTTGGATACCTTTAGAAAAACGAGTCAATGTCTGGTTGCTTGATTGGTTTAACGTCCCATATGAAATACAGTTCCATAGGAAATTCGTATTTACGGCAGATTCTGCTGAGAAGTTACAAAAACTCAACACTGGTAAATTGAACCTAGAAGATTTATCAGCTGAAAGCGCTCGTGTTGTTTTTCGAAATGTTCAACACGGTAGTGTGTCATCAGCCAAAGAAATTGGTGTCGGAATTTCACAACTTACCCCTGTTATCGTCAATGCATTACAGTCACAAAGCTTTTCTGTGGAACAGCCAGAGTTACATATTCATCCGCGAATGCAAACTGTTTTGGGTGATCTGTTTGTCTTTGAGGGATTGTTTGCGGCAGTAGAAAATGATGGTGAAGTTACTATAACGACACGAAATATTGAAGGGCAAATCCAAGATCGCCACTTTAATAGAAAAAAAGTAAAAGATGAAAGTTTTATATTAGTGGAAACCCATAGCGAGCATTTAATATTAAGGTTGCTTAAGCGTCTTCGAGAAGGAATTTTAAAACCAGAAGATTTAGCAATTTATTATTTTGAAAATGACAAGGGTAAAACTATATCAAATCGTATTCGTGTAGATAGTGATGGTGAGTTTACAACTCCTTGGCCTGAAGGTTTCTTTGAAGAGCGTTTAGAGGAGTTGTTCTGATGTTGTTGAAGGAGTTTGTCATTGATCCTGCACTATTTTCCCAACCAGATTTAGTTAAAACATTTATCCGTGATTTTGGCGTTGATAAAGGAAGAATTCTCTCCATGGCGCCAAAAAATTGGATGCGAATGGCATTAGAGAACGCTAAACGGGCTCCACAAGGAAGACAACAAAAAGAAGTTGAAATATTAATATCGACTTTGGAAAAATGGAAAATTCAAAAAATTCTCTTCGTTCCCTATCGAGAAAAAACAAAGATTATGAGGGGCCTTGGATAAATTTTATTGAATCTTTTGATGAAAATCCATTTGACGGTATTTTAACTGACAATGATAGTCAATTTGCAATTCCCCCCAGGTAACATTTGGCAAGATCCTGAGGCTTGGCAAGTGGATACCTCTAAAACAACAAAGATCGAAGCAAAAAACTACCTTCCTCTAGTCGATCGCCTAATGTCATTGAGTCAAGAAATTTATATTATCGATCCCTACTTCAACCTTGAAAATACACAATATTGGAATTTTTGGGATGGCATAATCGCATTAACTAATACTTACTCAGACACCTAAAGTGATTATAGTAGTAGCGGATCACAAGGCGCCTGTTCAAATACTAGGTCGAAACTCAAGCCGATTGGAACAACCCAGTACAGTTGAAATTTACAGAGCAACCGTTGGTCAAGTTGAAGGGGGTATGCACGACCGCTTTATTCTATCAGAAGTTGCAGGCTTTAGTTTTACAAATAGCTTTCAAGAAAAGCCTAGTGAATTGATGGAAGTTTTGAGGTTAAGTAAACAGTCTCATCAAACACATTTGGCTAGATATAAATCAAAGCTAGAAATTCTTGATAAAATCTATTTTAACACTTAAGTTGAGTTACCTAAGTGAACTTATATGTAGGTACTTAAGCCTATTATTGAACCATACGCTTAAATATTAACCAGCGATATATAACACTAGACTGATACAGCCCATCCTTTAGGTGGGCACGTTCACATCATTTGGCAATGGCATCTATACGCTGAGAGTTATGAGCGTAAAACCAGGTAACTAAGTAGAGAATTAAGCATGCGTAGCGAATTTATTGCTCATATTGAGAAAGCGAAAAAGGTAACAAAAAAATTCTCAACCGCTAGTGATGCCCAGAAACAGATTACCGTATTATTAAACGTTTATAATTAGAATGTTGACACGAGAAAATTGTGTCGTGTTCAAATCCCGTGAATGCCATTTTTCGTTTAATATCAAAAGGATACTTTGTAAATTACGTGTCAAAAGATAATCAATTAAGACAGGTTAACGTACATTAAAGTCACTGTTTTTCGTGTCTTTATATTAGGTGTAATTTCAAATATATAATTTAGGCTAAGGTCAAAATTTAGAGAAAACTAACTTTTTTCAAAAGTTTAAAAATTATTCGTGTTATTCAATTTGACACGAAATGGACACAAGAGTAATTTTTGCGATTATAAAGTTAATATAAGAAATGGAAATTAAAGTTATCATTACTTATCAAAGGGTTATGTTTTTAGTAAAATTAGGTAGTGGTTTTCTGAGGAAATGTATTTTTTTGATTTTAATAATTATATTTTATTTAAATACAAAAAAATCAACAGATTGGTTGCGGGAGCAGGATTTGAACCTACGACCTTCGGGTTATGAGCCCGACGAGCTACCAGACTGCTCCATCCCGCGTCCGAATGGTTTAAGTAAACACTTAAA
>JBLFZF010000196.1:0-3234 GCA_047610145.1 Salibacteraceae bacterium
GATTGTAGTTACAGGTGCAGCTGGATTTATAGGGTCTTGCATGGTTTCGAAATTAAACCAAGAGAATTTTAAAGACATTATTGTTGTTGATGATTTTTCTCGGGAGGATAAAAATGCCAATCTAGTGGGTAAAACCTTCTCGGCAAAAGTTCATCGCGATGACTTTTTCGATTGGTTGAAAGAAAATGAAAATCAAGTTCAGTTCATATTTCATATTGGTGCACGTACCGATACAAGTGAGTTTGATATTGCTATTTTTGATAAGCTTAATCTAAATTACACCAAGCAAATGTGGGATGCCTGTATCGATTATGGGATTCCATTATTATATGCTTCCTCTGCGGCAACGTACGGTTTGGGAGAGCAAGGTTATGATGATTCTCATGAAGTCGTTGATCAATTAGCTCCTTTAAATCCTTATGGAGATTCAAAAAACGACTTCGATAAATGGGCACTAGCACAAGAACGCCAACCTTATTTTTGGGCTGGAATGAAGTTCTTCAATGTGTATGGTCCAAACGAATACCACAAAAGTAGAATGGCATCCGTGGTTTATCATACTTTTAAGCAAGTTGGAGAAACAGGAGCTATGAAGTTGTTCCGTTCGCATAATCCAGAATTTGAAAATGGAATGCAATTGCGCGATTTCGTTTATGTAAAAGATGTGGTAGAGGTATTGTACTTCTTTTTGCATCACCGCAAAGATTCTGGCTTGTACAATTTAGGGACTGGAAAAGCACGTGCATTCTTAGATTTAGCCAAAGCTACTTTTAAAGGAATGGATGTTAAAGAGGCAATTAGTTTTGTTGATACTCCAGCCGATATACGCGATAAATACCAGTATTTTACTGAGGCAAATATGTCGAAATTGAAAGCTATAGGATATGCCAAACCTTTCCATACTTTAGAAGAGGGCGTGGCCGATTATGTTGAGAATTATTTACTAAAGAATACCTATTATTAAAAACACCAAGAATGGTTGATTGCTCCCTTAAAGAGCGACTCTATTCTTGTTTTGTATTGGTTTGTTTCACAAAAAAAACGCTTATATTTACCCTGCTTTAGTGGGTTTTAGGTTTGTTAAGAAACGCATACACTCGCTTTAAACTATAAAATTACTATAGATGAATATTTCAAAAGAAAACATAGATTCTTTAAACGCAGTTATTAAAATTAATATTACTGCTGCTGATTATCAAAGTCAAGTAGATGCGAAATTAGCGAAGCATCGAAAAACGACCGATATGCCTGGTTTCCGTAAAGGGAAAGTGCCGATGGGAGTTATAAATAAACGTTTTGCTGTTCCTGTAAAAATTGAGGAAATTAACAGATTACTTTCTGATTCACTTACTAAATACATCACTACAGAGAAGTTAGACGTTTTAGGAAACCCACTTCCAAAAGACGGGATGCACATCAACTGGCAAATGCAAGATGATTTTACTTTTGAGTATGAAATTGGATTGGCTCCAGAATTTGAAGTGAAATTATCTAAGAAAAATAAACTCGATTATTTCATCATCAAGGCAGATGATGCTATGATTGATAAGTACGCAGTAGATATTGCAAAGCGTTACGGGAAAATGTCGAGTCCAGTAAAAGTTGAAGAAAAAGATCTAGTTTACGGTACTTTTTTAGAACTGGATGAAGATGGGAATGAAATAGAAATGGGATTGAGTAATCAAGGATCTATCTCCTTAGAAACTTTGAGAACTCAAAAACTAAAGGATGAATTTGTAGGGACCTCAAAAGGAGCTATCATTACTATAGATCCTAAAGCTTCCTTTGTAGCGGGTACCGATATACTTTCTTTATTAAATATTAAAAAAGACGATTTCGAAACGCTAACCGCTAAATTCTCATTCACTATCAACAATATTAGTAGAATGGAACCTGCAGTATTAAATGCAGAATTGTTCGATAAAATGTACGGTGAAGGGAAGGTGAAAACTGAAAAAGAATTTAGAGCTAAAATTGCGACTGAAGCAGAGGCTATGTTTATAGCAGAATCTGACCGTAAATTCCAAAATGATGCTGTTGAGTATCTGTTAGATAAAACTGCTATAGAGCTTCCTGAAGAATTCTTGAAAAGATGGATGCAGACCGTTTCCGAAACCCCTATTACACTGTCTGAAGTTGAAGAGCAATTTGTAGGTTATAAAACATCGCTTAAATGGCAGATTATAGAAAATAGAATCGCTAAGGAGAATAAGTTGGGCGTTACCAGAGAGGAAGCAATTACAGAAACTAAGAAGTTGATTTCTGCTCAAATGGCTAAATACGGTCAAATATCTCCAGAAGATGAAATGTTAGAGCAATACGCTAATCAAGTATTGGCGAATAAGGACGAAGAAAAAAATATTTACGATCGAGCTTTTGCAGCTAAAATGACTCTTTTCTTTAAGGAGAGTTTTCAAATGAATTCGAAAGAAATATCTTACCAAGAGTTTATGGAAATGGCGAAAGCTGGTAACGAATCTTAATTTTAAGATCCATAATATTTAACAGCTCCCTTTTGACAAATACTGTAAAGTAGGGGGTCAGCATAATTGTTAATTAATTTCTCAACAAAAGATTTTGTTTCACTAAGCTTTTTTTATTTTAGCTACTATAATTTAAATACAACAGACCATGTTTTCAAACGATGAGTTTCGCAAATTTGCTATCAAAGATCAAGGAATAAGCAGTACTACTGTTGATTCTTTTACTTCGATGTTGAACAACTACATTTCTCCTACCATTATTGAAGAACGCCAAATGAACGTAGCTTCAATGGATGTATTTTCTAGACTAATGATGGATAGAATAATATTTTTGGGCGTTCCGATTAACGATTACGTTGCCAATATTATTCAAGCTCAATTATTGTTTTTAGAATCTGTAGATGCTAAAAAAGACATTCAAATTTATTTAAATACTCCTGGAGGTGGTGTTTATGCTGGCTTAGGTATTTACGATACGATGCAATATATTGCACCTGATGTAGCTACTATTTGTACAGGTATGGCTGCAAGTATGGGAGCTGTGTTGCTTTGTGCAGGTGCACCCGGAAAACGTACTGCATTAAGACACTCTCGTGTAATGATTCACCAACCTTTAGGTGGAGCTCAAGGGCAAGCATCGGATATAGAAATTACTGCTCGTGAAATTCAGAAATTGAAAAATGAATTATATACCATTATTTCCGATCACTCTGGAAAATCATTTGATGAGGTTTGGAACGATAGTGATAGA
>JBLFZF010000197.1:0-3163 GCA_047610145.1 Salibacteraceae bacterium
TGAAATTAGTATTCAATGTAAAATCGAATTCTCCCGAAGAGAAGAGTAGTTACATCGCAACTGGCCTAGCGTTATTTACAAGCAAAATTAGTATTGGAAGTATAATCTTTTTGGTTAGTGATAGAACCACAGTAGTTTACGAGCCACCTGCTAAAGAGCGCGCTTTTTTTTCTTCTTTCTTTGGGCGAACAAAAAACAACAAGAGAGAGTTGACGTAATGTAGGTACTACAAAACTAAGTTTCTGACTCTGGCCAATTTCTGTACAATTGCTTTGATGGGTGTTATTGATATTGAAAAGAATGAACTATTTTGAATAGTATAAATCGATGAAAATCCAGTATATTTATTCGGGCGTTTTACAACCATTGTTAAATATATTAACAATTGTATATAGCTCGGTATTATTAGTGGTTTTAAATGGTTTAATCGTTTACTTTTGGGGCTACAAAATCTAAGAAATGACACATTTACAGGCCGGAGATAAGGCACCAGAGTTTAAAGGGTTGAATCAGAAAGGAGAAGAAGTAAGCTTAGCTGATTTTCACGGTAAAAAAGTGATTCTTTATTTCTATCCTAAAGATATGACCCCAGGTTGCACCGCGCAGGCTTGTAATTTAGGCGAGAATTATTCGGAATTAACATCAAAAGGATTTGAAGTGATTGGAGTTTCTGCAGATTCTGTGGCGCGTCATCAAAAATTCACCGATAAGTATGAACTTCCTTTTACTTTAATGGCGGATGAATCGAAAGAAATCATTCAAGCTTACGGGGTGTGGGGAATGAAAAAAATGTACGGCAAAGAGTATGATGGAATTTATAGAGAAACTTTTGTAATTGATGCGTCAGGTATAATTGAAAAGGTATTTCTAAAGGTGAAAACCAAGACACATACCGAGCAGATTTTGGCGGAATTAGCGGGTTAAAAATTCAATTCCTTTAGGCTCTTTCTTCCCGAGGTGATCACTACGGGATTTTAATGGCAAACTTCATGGCGTTAGGGTAACCAATAAAATAAAAAAATAAAATTTTGACCTCAAATACATTACGGTCTGCAGCAATACGTTTGCAGAGTAATTAGTTAAAACATAGAAATTATGGCAAAAGATACAGGCAACGAAAAAAGCAAAGCATTACAACTTACCTTAGATAAGTTAGAGAAAAGTTATGGTAAGGGAGCAATCATGAAACTGGGTGATTCGGCTATCGAAAAGGTAGAAGTAATTCCTACGGGGTCTATTACCTTGGATATGGCTTTGGGTGTTAATGGTATTCCAAAAGGAAGAATCATTGAGATTTATGGCCCTGAATCTTCGGGTAAAACAACCTTAGCTATTCATATGATGGCACAAGCTCAAAAGCAAGGTGGAACGGCCGTAATGATTGATGCAGAGCACGCGTTTGACCGCTTTTATGCGGAGTCTTTAGGCGTTGATGTTCAAAATCTTTTAATTGCGCAGCCAGATAATGGGGAGCAAGCCTTAGAAATTGCCGATAATTTAATTCGTTCCGGTGCGGTGGATATCGTTGTGGTAGATTCTGTGGCTGCTTTAACTCCTAGAGCAGAGATTGAAGGGGAGATGGGAGATAGTAAAATGGGCTTGCATGCACGTTTAATGTCTCAAGCGCTTAGAAAATTAACGGGTACAATTAGCAAAACCAACTGTACCGTTATTTTCATTAACCAATTACGTGAAAAAATTGGGGTGATGTTCGGTAACCCGGAAACGACTACAGGGGGTAATGCATTAAAATTTTATGCTTCTGTACGTTTAGATATCCGTAGAATTGGTCAAATTAAATCAGGAGATACCGTAATTGGAAACCATACTCGTGTGAAGGTGGTGAAAAACAAAGTGGCTCCACCATTTACCAAAGCAGAATTTGATATCATGTATGGTAAAGGAATTTCTAGATCAGGTGAGTTATTAGATTTGGGTGTAGAAATGGAAGTGGTGAAAAAGAGTGGTTCTTGGTTTAGCTACGGAGACACTAAATTGGGTCAAGGTAGAGATGCCGTGAAACAATTATTAGAAGACAATCCTGAATTATCAGATGAAATTGAAGGAAAAGTGAAAGTTGCAATCGCAGCTGGGAAAAAATAATATAGCCGGAGAAGGCTAATATGTAGCATAATTTTTGAAGAAAGTTATTTTACGCCTAATTTTGAGCCCCGTTTGTACGTATGTATAAACGGGGCTTAATTATTTATAGTATGAAGAATTTTATTGGTGTCTTATTAGTTTCAATCTTTGTCATTTCTTGTAGTGACCTTGATTCTCAAAAGAAAGTTCAGAAAGTAGAAGTGGCAAAAACGGAGTTCCAAGATTCGTTAGGTTGGATTAACTCCCAGATTTTAGAAATGCCAAACAACCCTAGTTTATATATCTTGAAGGCAAAATATTTTTTAGCCAAGGGAGATATTAAACATTCTATGCTAGAAGTGGATAGAGCGATCGGGATTGACTCAACTCAAGTAGAATACTATTTATTTAAAGCCGATGCCTTGTATGCGACTTCAGATCTTTTGATCTCTAAGGAATTGTATGTGAAAGTGCTGGAAATAAATGAAAAGAACATTCGTGCGAATATTAAATTGGCATGGATTTCTTTAATCGCTGGTCAACATGAGCAGTGTTTTATCTATTCCAATAATGTATTAAAAGAGAATCAGTTTTTACCAGAACCTTATTATTTGAAAGGTTTGGCATACAAAGAATTAGGTAATTTTAAATTGGCGGTATCTAATTTTAGAACATCTACTGAGCAAGAGAATGACTACCTAGAGGCATGGTTGCAGTTAGGATATATGTATGACGCAGCAGAAGACACCTTAGCGGGCGCATTTTATGAAAACGCCCTACGTATAGACTCTAATAGTCTTGACGCCCTGTACGCCTTCGGCTTGCATTTGCAAAAGTGGGGGTTAGCAGAGGATGCCATAACGCAGTACCATCATATCATTAGAGTTAATAATAGCTATCATGATGCGTATTATAACCTAGGATATATTTATCTAGAACTACTTCAAGAAAACGATAGTGCGATAAAGTACTACGATAAAGTAATTGCGTTAAATCCCTATAACTACAAAGGGTATTATAACCGCGGCCTAGCTTTTGAAAGAAGTGGCGCAGTGACCCAAGCTAAAATGGATTTTGAAAA
>JBLFZF010000198.1:0-3085 GCA_047610145.1 Salibacteraceae bacterium
GCTTGCTGCTAACCGAAAGTATATATGCACTGGTACACATACACTCTCAAATTAGTATGGTTTTAATTAACTTGTAAACTACCCAGCTCTGTTTACCAAATAGTTCCTGTCATTTATTAAAATACCCCTTCCCTCCTTCTTACAATAAAGGCGGGATAAAGGCTGCAAGCCACTAATGATTTGGAGATAGTTTTAGGTATTCTTAAGAATGTTGAAGCTTAGCGATAATCAGGTGTTTGCAGGGGGAAGATATTGGTTTTTAGGATTGCTGAAACCTTAGAAAGTAATTTTCTTCGCTTTAAGGGGCTGATAATATAAAACATACGGCAAATGCCCTATACTTTCGTGGACTTCTCTAAATAGACAAAGCGGAACCCCTTATTCAAAACAGTATTCCCCGCTTATCCGCGCAAGCGAAAACCTGGTGCGCAGGAAGATTATTTTATGCCCCTTTTTAGCGGCCTTCTATCGAGCCGGTTTCAAAAAACCTGAGGATATTAAACTGGCTCTGTGAGATGCTTGGGAGGATTATCATGCCATCGCAAAAGACGGTATTGGTGCATTTGAAGTGCTGTGATGCGATTGCTAAAACCTAAGGAAAAGAGTCCATAATTTCATTTCGTCTGTTTCCCAGCAAGGCTTAGTGTATGGTTTAGCTGTGCAATTCGCGCTCCAAACCTATTCTTTTACCAGCAAGCACTACTGGACTAGATAAGCTCAAAAACCTCTAAAACCCCTATCAAATGCACACATTTTTATATTTCCCTGCTTTATTACTCACCTTTAGTCTTAACACCTTTCTCTGCCGCCTGATGTTTTACAACTTCATATATTTCTTCACTGAACCTAATACTAGTAGAGTCCTTTGCCATCCTTTTAGAAATAAAATCGGCACGTTCTTTTGTTAATTCCTTCAGTCTATTAATATTGTGGGAGCGCGCTTTCTGAAGCTGTTTTAAATGCAATGCGCGATCATCTTTATTTATTATTTTTATCTTTTCGGGCAACTCTTTTTCATCAATATCCTCCAATTTTACTTTCTCGGACATAAGCTCTTCTACTAACTCTTTATTTCCATAAAGATTCTTTTTTCCAGCCTTACTTACATTAAATTTGGCACGGGAGGCGACCGCATTTGAAGACGATTTTTCATATAAATCAAGTGCCTTTTGCTGCTTCAACTTCATTGCTTCTTGTTCGACAGTTGAACCATAATAGAGTTTCGATGCATCTATTTTATTAGAATAGTGTCTGATACTATCATCATAAGGCGTTTCTACAATCACATCATCTGCATTTTGCCCTAATTGTTTATACTCTCCATTAGTCGCCTCAGCAATCGCTTTGAAATGAGGAATGGCATCGTCGCACTGAAGACCTAATTTAATGGTATTTATAACAATTCCTGTTTCGATAGCCATTGCACAGCTAGCCAGGTATTTCACATCCTGTTGATAATCCATATGGGGAGGACAGTCTCCTACTAAAAAAATAGTTCGATATATGTTTTGCCCAGTGCCCCACCCCATCTGTGTTACAGCTTCATTTAAAGCTTGATTGACACTTTCCGGGGAATCGCCACCACCCTGCGCTTCTATTAATAACAATTCCGAGTAAACACTATCTATATCACCAGTAAGAGGGTATATTTTGGTAACAAAATCATCTTTCAAATCTCTATAAAACACCATACCTAATCTAATATCCGGAGTAGGACTAGATTGACTCATTACGGTTACTATATCCCATATTTTTTCTTTTGCAGTGTGAATAAGACCACTCATACTGCCGGTAGCATCGAGGCAAAAAACCAATTCCATAATTGGAGCTTGGTTTTGATTTATCTTAAGAGTATCATTCTGGCCAACCTTAAGAGCTGCATTCTGGCTAAGCGTGATTGTGTCCTTCTTTTGAATCGTCGGGCTACAAGAAACTAAGGCTAATGAAAGTAAACTGATAATAAAATTTTTCATGATTTTTTAAGATAAACCTATTAACCTGAGTTTGATGTAAATTTAGGCATCTTCCCGAAAATCTAATGCTTTAAAATAAAATGACCGGTGATAGTTTTCTTTGAATTATAAATGGTCAAAAAATAGGTTCCGGCAGCATAGCTTTTAACATCAATAGTAGTTATCGCTGAATTTATTTTTCCCGCACATACTGGGCTCCCTCTTTGATCTGTAAGGGTATAATTGTAATTACCTAGTAGTTCGTTAGGCAGCTCTACCGTTAATACGTCAGCATTTGGATTTGGATAAATCTGAAGTTGATTATCTCCATTTAACTCTAATAAATTAGTAGTAAAACTATCACAGTTTCCCAATTGAGTGTACGTGTCGTTGACATTATCCGTGTTGAATAAGTAAAAACAGCCCAATTCAAATTGTAAAGCTTCCATGTAACCATTAGCAAAATTATCCACATGATACATGTCTATTGCCATTACTCTATCATTGTAGAGTGACCGAATGGTGTTATCTTTTGTGTGGCCCACAATAACACGTTGCACATTAAGACTATCTAAAAACGCATCTACTTGCAGTTGGGTCAAGGTTTGGTTCACCATTCCCCGATACCAATAAATTCCATCCGTGCTATTCACCGTTAAACAGTCGGTATTCGGACAAGGAGTTCCATTTATCACCATTCTACCGTAATCGTTAATTTCATTGTAAGTTAAATTACGTGCGGCTACTTGTGGACTGATTCCACCGTGTAAAAAAGCATAATCACCAATCTTTTCAATAATGTTTTTCGATCTTAACCATCTTCCTAACTCTGTGTTTGCATCGTACAATTCGGTCATTCTTTTCCCCATCAGTTGGGCGTTATCAAAGTATTTTGTTTCCACATACCTCCAATCGTCGGTCATGTTAAATATTTCATGATTGCCGAGTATTAAATGTACTTTTCCTCCTTGTGCCTGTGCTTCTGTTTCTAACTTATACAAAAGCCACATGCATTCGGTAACATGAAATCCTCTATCAAATAAATCACCGCTTATAATTAAATGCCCATCGCCATAGGTCCAATTAAAATTAGCATCTATTACTCCCTCTCTTCTTAAAATCATAGTAAAGCC
>JBLFZF010000199.1:0-3072 GCA_047610145.1 Salibacteraceae bacterium
AAGCTCCCAATATTGACTAGCTTCTATACCCATAGACACCCTAACCATCATTATAATAGGGGAGGTGAATGGAATTATTGATCCCCAAAAAGCAGCTGGATTCCCCGGGTTTTCTATCATCATTGCTGAAATAGCGTAGGCGGCAATGAGTGGTGCTGTGACTGGTAGCATAAATTGTTGACTATCGGTTTCGTTGTCTACGGCTGCTCCTATTGCGGCAAAAAGAGCCGCATATAATAAGTATCCTCCTAAAAAGTAAAAAATAAACATGCTAATCATGAGGGTCCAGTCGATTCTGTTTATCAGATTATCTGGATCGGTAATGTCAAATGCATTAAAATCATCTGCTCCTGCTACTTGTCCGGCTTGTATTTGCTGTACTTGTTTTATTTGTTCCATTTGAGCAAGCATAGCATCTTGCTTGTTGTTGAGAATGACCGTTTGTGCTAGGATAATAAATGAGAACGTTAAAACTATCCATAATAAAAACTGGGTCAGACCTACCATGGCCAAACCTAAAATTTTACCCATCATTAGTTGGAAGGGTTTTACGGAGGTGATGATTACCTCTACAATACGATTTGTTTTTTCTTCTATAACCCCTTTCATAACTTGAACTCCGTACATGAAAATAAACATGTAAATCAAAATTCCAAATCCAAAACCTACAATGGTTTTTTCACTCATGACTTCCTCTTCCGAACCATCTTCTGTAAACTTAAAAGTGGCCATGGTAAGATTGGTTCTTACCTTTTTATAGTCGGCTTTTGAAATGCCGTATTTAGCCATTTTCATCTCTTCAATGACCTGTTCAATTTTAGATTCCATTGATCTAATTGTACGACCACTCGGTTGTTCTTTAAAATATAGAAACGGTCGGCTATCACGCTCTCCGTCCATGATTTCAGGAATCCATAAAATAGCGGTGTATTCTGACTCTGGGAATAATTTTTTCGCATCGACTAAGGAAATATCGCTATAATCGAATGAGTAATTATCGCCATCTTCTAATCGGTCAAACACTGGTGCCATGTCATCTACCACTAAAATGTGTTGTGGACCAGAATCGCTCATACCTAAATAGGTGATTAAGGCAATAGCACCTGCCATTAACAAAGGACCTAAAAGGGTCATGATGATAAAGGACTTCTTTTTTACGCGTGTTAAATATTCTCGTTTTATGATTAACCAAATCTTATCCATAATTATATGTTTTGTAGGTTAGTATTTGGCGTAGAAACCGCTTGAATAAAAATGTCGTTCATGGATGGAAGTACTTCCTTTAATCCGGTAACTTGAACATGCGGAAGAATATTGGCTAACACATCGTTTGGAGTGGAGGTACCCGCTATTTTTATAGTGGCGATGTGATGCTCTTTTTCAATTTCTTTAGATGAAAGTAGAGAAGCGCCTGTCCATAAAGCGTTGGTGAATTTCAATAACCCACCTGTAAATTCAATTTCGTATTCATTGGTTTTGAATTCATTCTTTATATCGCGAACGGTACCTGAAAGGATTTTCTTAGACTCATGAATTAATGCGATGTCTTGACAAATTTCTTCTACCGATGCCATGTTGTGGGTGGAGAAAATAATAGTTGTACCCGCTTGATTCATTCGGGTGATTTCGTCTTTAATCAGATTTGTATTGATTGGATCGAAACCACTAAAAGGCTCATCTAATATTAAAAGCTCTGGTTCATGTAAAACAGTGACGATAAACTGAATTTTTTGAGCCATTCCTTTTGAAAGCTCTTCTACTTTTTTGTCCCACCAATTAATGATATCAAATTTTTCAAACCAAAACTTGAGCTTAGACATGGCATCCTTGTAGGGCATACCTTTTAATTGAGCGAGATAAATACATTGTTCACCCACTTTCATTTTACGATACAGTCCGCGTTCTTCGGGTAAATAGCCAATTAAAGACCGATGTGATTCGGTAAGTGATTTGCCGTTAAAAAGGACCGTTCCAGCATCTGGCATAGTGATCTGGTTAATGATCCGTATTAAAGTTGTTTTACCAGCTCCATTTGGTCCAAGAAGGCCAAAAATACTTCCTTTAGGTACATTAATGGAAACGCTGTTTAAAGCGATATGACCGGCATATTCTTTAACAACATCGTGGGTTTCTAAAATATTATTCATACGTGTATCAATGCTATTTATTTAGGTTACCAAATGTAGTTAGATATTGGAGTAATCAAAGGGAAAATGTATGAATGGTTGGAGCAAATTAGGGAAGGTGAAAACAAAAAACGCCTTCTAGTGATAGAAGGCGTTTTCTGTATGCTATTATTTAACCTAGTTAAAATACTCTTTCATTCTAGAGAAAAAGCTTTTTTGACCGGCATCTTTCTTTGGTTTAAAGTTTTCAGAATCACGTAGTTTTTCCATCATAGTTTTTTCGTCTTTACTCATTTTCTTAGGAGTCCAAACGTTGACATGAATCAATAAATCACCTGTTCCGTATGCATTTACTTCTGGGAGACCTTTGCCTCTTAAGCGTAAAATCTTACCTGCTTCTGTTCCTTCAGGAATAGTGATTTTCACCTTTCCGCTAGCTGTAGGTACTTCTACGCTAGTTCCAAGAGCGACATCGGCAAAATTCAAGAATAAATCGTAATGAAGGTTTCTTCCTTCTCTCGTTAATTCAGGATGATCTTCTATTTCAATAACCACTAATAAGTCACCTGAAACTCCACCTTTAGGGCCGTCATTACCACCGCCACGAACAGATAACTGCATTCCGTCTTCAACTCCTGCTGGAATATCTACTTCAATGACATCTTCTTTACGTGTTTGACCGTTTGCATCTGAACCAGGTGCTTTTTTGTCAATCATTTGACCATCACCTTGACATGTAGGACATGTGGAAGCGGTTTGCATTTGGCCTAGAAAAGTACTGGTAACTCGGGTAATTTGACCTGTTCCATTACATTGAGTACACGATTTTGTTGTCGTGCCTTCTGCATTAGATAGTTTTTTTACCTTTATCTTTTTATGTATTCCGTTGGCTACATCGGCTAATGTTAAGGTAAGTCTAACTCGTAAATTGGATCCTTTAACAACG
>JBLFZF010000200.1:0-3067 GCA_047610145.1 Salibacteraceae bacterium
AATTCGCGTCGATTTACCTTTGAAGGAAACCTTGATCTACCATTATCAACCCTTATCAGCTATGGTCCGCCTTAAATTTGATAGTGAATCAGCCTACTATCTTTGGGCTAAGCAACTACGCTTGACTTAAGATCTTTTATAAATCCTTTATTAAAACTTAGTCTATACCTCCACCCTTCGATTCAGCCATCTGGTCTTTCCGTCATTGACCTCTCCCCTGCCTTCGAGCCGGATGTCTGCTATTTCGATTCTTTTTTGCTCTAAATATTGAGCTACTGCGGACGCTCGTTGCTCCGAAAGTGTCTTGTTATATTCGTCAGAGCCTTTGAAATCCCAATAGCCTATTACGTAGGCTTTTTTATAATCAAAAAATGGTGCTATCTTCACATCATCTTTAAAACCGCTTGCCAATTGGCAGCTCTAAAACACTAAACCTCTTATGAAAAATCTAAGGAATTTTATCCTCTTAATTGCCATGTTTAGCATGACGAGTTGTTTGGACATCGTAGAAGAACTATCTCTAAAGAAAAATGGAACTGGCAAATATGTCCTCACTATGGATATGAGTGCTCTTATGGAAGAGGGAATGAAAGACATGCTAAAAGGGATGGCTGAACAAGAAGGGGAAGGTGATGTTCTTGCAGATATGCCGTCTGAACTGGATACGATTCTTTACTTCGCAGATGCGTCAGATTCGATCAAATCGAAATTTCAACATCCTGAAATTTTAAAAAATATTGCCTTTCGCACTCAAATTAGTGAATCAAATAAAATAATGAAAATGACTTTCTCTATCAACTTTGATAAGATCAAAGAGGTAGATTACTTCCTTGCAGATTTGGACAAAATGCAGGGAGAAAGCGGCGGCGGAATGCCCGGACTTGGAGGTGGTGGCGGATTGTTTCCTTCAGCAGAAGGCACAGAAGGACTTTTCAAACTTGCCAAAAAACGTAAACTAACCCGATTCAGTCCTCCAACAGCTGAAACCTTAGAAATGGAAAATGAGGAACTACAAATGATGAAAATGTTCTTTTCCGAAGCCAGCTATACGACCATCTATAATTTGCCTGGAAAGGTTAAAAAAACTTCTATTCCCAATGCAACAGTGGAAGGGAAAAAATTGATTTTGATTACTCCTTTAATGGATATTATAGAAGGAAAAGCTGATTTGGGAGGTGATATTTGTTTTAAACGCAGATAAGAAACTCCGCAAGAGTTAGTCGGATTAATAGAATTACATATAGAAATGGGCAGACCAGATTTAAGAATCAGGTCTGCCCATTTCTACGAAAAACCAGTAGCTCAAATCGCAACAATCGCTTTCCTACGATTTTCATCAGTCTTACCTTTCTTCGAACTAGTGAAGAGTCTAGCATAATCCTCTTAAGCTTCTGTAAAACGAACAAAGCTTGCATACAGGTGCCAAAATATGCTAATTAGTAATTAAATTTCCTCTCCAATACTTTTTTTACATTTTTATTTGGCCAGATGACATATAGTTATTCACAGCAATAAGGTGAAAAACTAAATAGATAAAGGAATTAGCTATCAACCTCATACATATACCTATTTGTAACATAGGAAAAATACCTAATTATTCAAGTAGTTTTAAAGGCCTCCGTTTTAGATGGCTCCAATCTAATTTTCATAAAATAGCACAGAATTTGAATAATGGAGGATAACAACATACTACTACCAACTTTCTTATTTAATAACCAAAAACTATTTGAACAAGGGGTTTACTCCAGTTTTAAATAGTAACCATAGCCATGAAGTACCAATTAACAACAGAAGGCGATAGCTTGCTCATTGAGCACGTTTATGCCTTCATAGATTCTAAATTACAGTTCATTAACTACCAGATTGATACCGCGGTAAAGTCTTTTGAAGTGAATGATTCTGTCTCTCCCATACTTATTCCCAGTCTTCCACATCATTCGACCTCACTCTTTGAAAAAGTCTTGGGCTCTATTGAAAGCCATTCTAAAACGAAAGGGAAATTGCTACTTATGCGTAGTAAATTGGGTAAACACAATGCACGTTTGTCTTTTGACCTTTTAACCGATAATAGGTTTTTAGTTCATACTGAAAAACACTTAAAAATCATGCTTGATATTGTTAAACAAACCGAAGACCTACCGTAGATTAACTACATTATTTTCCAGTAACAAATAAATCAAAAAAGAAAAAATGCCCAATACGTGTAAATCGTGTTGGGCGTTTTCTGTTTGTGGTATTACCGCAGTCGGATTTTGTTCTACTCCTCTTCCATTTCATCCACTCTTTTACTCACTCTTTCTATCTTTTTATTTAAAAAATAGTTCTCTCCAAGCAAAGAGATCGGTAAGAACAAATTGAGCGGCACATAAAGCCACAATGACCAACGCACCCATTTCACATCCCAGAGGAAATAATAAATTACAACAGCTATCACCGTTCGGATAGCCCACATAATCAGCTTTTTTTTTCAATATTGAGGCGACGATAAAATCGTCACCTCTTACTTATTCCAATTGCTTTTGAAATTCTTTTTTAATATTTGCACCTTTTTTAATATTAGTAGACTTTATTCCACCTTCTTAAAAGTCACCATAAACCCAGAAGTAAAAACCACTCCCATATTACTTGTTGTAACAGCTACGACTGAATGTAACTCGAAGCCCTTCTCAACTTGTTCGATAATCAGAGCCTCCAATTCTTTAGATGTGGTCAAGCCCTCAAAAACACCAACCTGATTGAGCATCGTCTTTTTACTATAGGTGGCCGGAAGAAAACGAACGTTGTGTGAATGCATTGTTATTTATATTTATAGCTTTTAGCTTCTGGCAGTTAGCAGTTGGCTTTCCTATAACGCACGAAAGTGGGAAGCTAACTGCCAAAGCTAAATGATTACAAAATCCCTTTAGAAGCCAGAGATTAATAAGGTTCTGATTTAGACGCAGTAGGTTTTGTGCTGACCGAGGCAAAAAAATTGAGCATAGCCTTAGCTACACGATATTTTTTTAACGAAGGACAGTGCAAAATCTACATGTATAAATAGGAAAGTTATTATTCACTGACTCCTTAG
>JBLFZF010000201.1:0-3036 GCA_047610145.1 Salibacteraceae bacterium
TTCTGGATTAACTCCGCTTAAATTTATTAGAGAGGTGAAATTATTAAAGGCAGAAGAACTATTTAAAAAAACGCTATGCCACCGTAGCTGAGGTTTGTTATACTTTGATATTTGAAAAAGCAAGCTATACTTTACTCGTTTTGGTAAAAAACCATCTTCTTCTTTTTAGATAAAATAAAAAAAGATGATCTAGTCATTCCTATATGCGAGCTACGTTTAACGAAGAGTCGGATTAGAATCCATGCCAGATTATTTAATGTTTTTTTTACATGTTGCTCAAATGGCCATTGAATTTAGGGACTCTTTCTAGTTGACAAATCATCTCATTGTTAACCAGGGTGCACTTGGTGAGTAAGTTGATTCAAAAATAATACTGATCTTCCCTCAGACCCTCCGAAATTCACATTTCTAAAGAAGATTCCGATAATTTGATTTAACTCCTCTACTATTCGCATAGTACTGTTTTAAATTCTTAATGAACCCTATCGTAATCACAGAAGAATTTTTAAATTTCATGTCCATTAAAAAAGCCGTCTTAAACGAATTTAAGACGGCTTTAAAGAGTTACCTATTTTATCTACTGGACCTATTGCCCTGTAATAACAAGTTTATATTTAGTTATGAAACCATACTTTACCGAGTAATCCATGGTTGCAATTTTAGTAATATCCCCATTTTTTGCAGCTGTTGCAATACTGAGGTCTATCGGCTTAAATGTAATTCCTAAAAATGTACTTTTCGAAACAAATCCTGTTTTTTCAGCTACATTTCCAGTAGCAACACCAGGTACCACCACGGTACAAGAAGTACCAATTAATGCCAATACAGAAGCTAATATAATTATCTTTTTCATCATTAATTATTTTGCGGTTACTATTAATTGTCTTTTTGAAAATAGAAAGTAACTCACTACTTTCTCATCTATTGCTCCAATTGGAGTCGTAATGAAACTACTTTCTGCAGCCTCTTTAATTCCGTAATTACCATTCAAGTAAATTACTCCAAGAAGCACAACCGATTCGGAAATTCCTTGAGAATCGCCTAATTCAGCGTTTGATACAGCAACTGGAGTCGTAATGCTACATGATGAAAATGCCAAACCTACGAAGGCTGCCATAATAATTTTGTTTAAATTTTTCATAATTAGGTGGGTTTATTCTCCGTAAACTTTGGTTTTGTAAATTGGGATAAGAAAATAGGTGATAGCGGTAGTTTCCACGGCTCCAATTACAGTAATTCCGCCATTTTCAGCAGCTGCTTTTATTGATGAGTCTGAATTACCAAAAACTTTTGACTTGGAAATCCCTGTTTTGGTTCCGATAGGCTGACCCGTAATCTGATAATTACGCACCGAGGTACATGAGGAAACTGTCGCAACAATTCCCATCATAAATAGAATTTTTTTCATTAAATGAACTTAAGATTAATAATGGGGTAAATATAATTATTTCTAATTCTATTTAACCGCGAATCAGCAAATAAATCAAAATATAAAAGGACCTATCTTAAAATCAAGTTATTACATTCATGAAAACCAACCCATCGAGATATTAACCTCTTTTCATTATCGGCTATTAGTATCATTGGACTTCCGTAAATATTGTATTTTTTCTTCAAGTCATCCGGTAAATTAGAAATATCATACCTCAATACTTTGCGCTTATTCTCTAACGATATTGATCTCTCAAATGCCCTCCACTCTTTGCCGGGAATAGCACATTTGGAATTGTTTATCACATAGATATATTCTTGAAAACCTTGATTTCCGGATAATGAATCCAAGTCTTCTTCAATGGTTTCTCCTATATCGAATATAGAACCATTACCCAATAAACTATCCTCCATACAGTCTGGAGAAGCAAATAAATGTTTAATATAATTTTTGTTACCCGTTTCAACTCCAGACTTCCATAAAGCCACGGTAATAAAATGAGCCAGTATTTGCGATGGCTCACTTTTTTGAGATAATGCAGTAATTAAGGCTGCTAATTGCTGGGAATTAAACGATTCACTGGATTTCACCAATTCCATGATTTGTGAAACAAAATAAGGTGATGCTAACAAATGTTCACCTAGCCGCATAGAGTCCATCAAGCTAATTATTTGTTGTTTAGAAATATCTTGATTTGCATAACAGTCTATATTTGAATTTAAAATAAAATCAATGATGTGATACGCATACATTTCTGTATTTCCTCGTTTAGCATACTTCATTTTTAACGAAGTAAACAAATCACAACTATTACTCGAGTCTCTATTCAAAGAACCCGAGTTTAAATCATTTTGAAATGAGAAGAATACTTTATTCTCTTCTGATTCAATGGCATTAAGAAAACGATTCGGGTTAGTTGGGTCTATTTGAATCTTTACATTTTCTTCATTATACACAAAGTCAAAACCGTAATTATTCAAAAATATTCGATAAACACCTTTGTTGCATTTACTAGAAATAGGATACACTATAGTTCCATTTATAATAGGCAGGCTATCTACTCTGATCTGTTGATCTCCCCAGAAACCAAATAACACCGCATGCCCTATTTCTTCGCCCACAACCTCTATGTGCAGAGTATAGTTTTGAGGGTCACTATTTTTGACTTTATCTACCGTGCTTGTACAACCACAGAAATAGGAAATAGAAATAAGCGTTAAAAACTTAATAAAAAAATTCATTATACACAGCGATTAAAGGATCTGGAAAAACAACCTATTTAATAGATACACTAGTGGGGTTATTTAGACATCACCACCAGGCGCAATTACCTTTCCTTATCCGGAGTACTTGGCGAGTAGATTGGTTAAAAAATCATGGTGGTCTTCCTTCAGACCCTCCGGGATTTTTATTCCTAAAGAAGATTCTGATAATTTGATATAATCTAACTCCCCTTTCATTAGGATTTTTATTTTTTTGAATTCTTTATGAAACCCTATCGCATCAAAAGCTTTGACCTTATCTCTTCTGAATCTTCCCATTAAAATATTTTTCTTAGTTGATGTGACAAATTTATCACTAAAAGAGTTAAAGAACACTAAGCG